>JAUVDU010000354.1 GCA_030595135.1 Deltaproteobacteria bacterium
ACCGCCTCGCCGCCGGACGATAAGCCGGAGGACAAAGGGCGTGGGTTCTGTTTTTCACTCAATAATATCAGGCTCGCCGGCGGGATTGTTGAATTTACCGATCAGACCCGGGATATCTTCCACTGGCTTAATGATATCACTATCGGCTTGCCCCAGATATCAAATCTACCTCATCTGGTCGAAATCCATGTCCAGCCCTCTTTTGCTGCGGTTGTTAATGGCACGCCGCTGGCCGTCAAAGGGACAAGCAAGCCCTTCGCCGAGACTCTTGAGACCCGTTTCCACATCAATCTTGATAATCTTGACCTCTTCTATTATCTTGCCTATTTGCCGGGCGAACGTAACTTTACGGTCGCCGACGGCGCTTTAACCACCCGGCTTGATCTGGTTTATCTGCAGCCGGAAAACGAGGTGCCCCGTCTGACCCTCTTCGGCACGGCGAAGCTAAATGATCTTCTGATCAGCGGCCGGGACAAGAAGAAAAAAGATCGTTTTGTTTTTCTACCTGAAGTGGAGATCAGGTTTGGGCCGGGGAACCTTCTGGGGGGAGAGCTTTTTTTAAGTGAAGTTGTTTTGCGTAAACCGGAAGTCAATCTTGTGATTAAGCCGGACGGGGTCTTTTACTTGCCCATGCTGGTTGCCGCAGTCGTCGAGAATCAGGCCCAGGCTGAGCCGGGGGTGGAGCCGGAAGCCGAACCGGAGGAGAAAGCCGGAGAATTTGTTTTTAAACTCGACCGCTTGCGGCTTGAAGAGGGGATCCTTACGCTCTATGATAACCGCGTGACTCCGGCTTTTTCAGCGCACTTTTCCCCGGTCGATTTTGCTCTGGATAATTTCAGTACGGTCAAAGGTCATCAGGCCGACTATTCATTGAAACTTATAAGTGAGGTTGGAGAAGCCCTGACCACGGCCGGAGATTTTTCGCTCGAACCGCTAAAGGTAACAACCTATTTTTCCCTGGATAATTTGCCGCTGCCACGATATGCCGCCTACTATCGGGACTATTTCGCCGGTCAGTTGGACGACGGTCGCCTGCGCTTGGCGGGGGAGATCAATTTTGCTCAAACCGATGCGGGCGAACTTGCCCTGCAGCTTCATGATTTCGAATGTGGTCTTGCCGATCTTAAAGTCAACGATGTTAACGGAGAACCGGTTTTGGCGCTGCCGCAACTGGATTTGAGCCAAACTCGGATTGATCTTGGCCAACGAGAATGTGTGATCGGTTCTCTGGAGGGGCAAAAAGGGAGCCTGACCGTTGTTCGCAGTGCCGCTAATATTATCAATCTGACCTCTTTGTTACCGGCATCGCCAAAAAAAGAGAGTACGCCAAAAGAGAGTGCGTCAAAAGAGCTTGGCGCAGAGGTTTCAGCGGCGGCCAAACCCTGGCATCTGCTTTTGGAAAAGGGAGATTTGCAGGATTTTCAAGTTACGTTTAAAGATCAGGTGCCGGCCGCAAAAGCCGTTATTAAGGCTGACAAAATTAATCTGTCTTTGGCTCAGCTGGGTACCGGTAAAGGTGAGTCGGGAACTTGTCAGCTTGATCTGAGGTTGGCCGAACGTGGACGACTTTCGGTCGGCGGTTCAGTAGTTCTCGATCCACTTCAGGTCGAGTTGGATTTAGATCTGCAGAAAATACCGTTGAAAGCTTTTCAGGCTTATCTCAGCGAACATCTTGATCTGGTTCTGGTTAAGGGTGAGGTCGGCACTAAAGGACACTTCTCTTTTCACCAGGCAGCCTCGGCTGAGGCCAATATTACATTTGCCGGTAGCGCCGCACTCAAGAATCTGAAAACGGTTGTCGGCAGAGATGCGGCCGATATTTTGGCTTTGCAACGCTTGACACTTGCCGGTATCTCGTTTCGTAATCAGCCGCCAGCTTTTTCGTTGGCGAAGGTTGCGGCCAGCGGACTGCAAGTCAATTTTGTTAAGGAGAGTGATGGTCGCAACAATTTTGCCATGATGCTGGTAGAAAAAGATCCGGCTCCGGCGGCGGAAAGCCCGGAACCTGTGGCGGAAAAGGCTTCGTCTGAAGCTATAAGATCGGCTCCAGAGTTGGCTTTTGCCCTTAAAAAGCTTGAGCTTTCTAAAAGTTCTTTTACTTTTACAGATGGTTCGCTATCACCCCCTTTCAAGATGGTTTTGGCTGATCTTGAGGGTGGGGTTGAAGGGCTGACCTCAATGGGTGAAAAACCGGCCGAGATCAAGCTTGACGGCCGCCTCAACGGCCAGGCCCCGGTTTCGGTTTCGGGTCGCCTGAATCCGCTGGGGCAAGATCTGTTTGTTGATCTGAAGATTGACAGTCAAGGTTTCGGGATGACGGATCTGACCCCTTACACGGGAAAATATGTCGGTTATGCCGTCGGCAAAGGGAAGCTTTCCCTCGATCTGGAGTACAAGATTGAGAACCGGGAATTGACTGCGAATAATGCCATTTTTCTCGATCAATTTGATTTCGGTTCTTCGGTTGAGAGCCCGGATGCTCTTACTCTGCCGGTCAAACTGGCGATTGCTCTCTTGCGTGATCGTCAGGGGGAGATTCACCTTAACTTGCCGGTTAAAGGTGAACTCGATGATCCCGAGTTCAGTCTGGGCGGGGTTATTATTAAAGTCATTATTAATCTTATTACCAAGGCGGTGACGTCGCCTTTCGCTCTGATCGGTTCTCTGGTTGGCGGCGGTGGAGAAGATCTTAACTTGGTAACTTTTTCCGCTGGTCAAGTGGAGCTTGATGAAGCGGCACGAGATCGGCTTGAGAAACTGGCTAAGGTTCTCTACGACCGGCCCGGCCTGAAAGTTGAAATTACCGGCCGAGCTGATGTTGCAAATGATCGCCAGGTTCTGCATGAGGATCATTTCAAAAAACTTTTGCAGGCTCAGAAATTCAAGGAAGTGGTGG
>JAUVDU010000200.1 GCA_030595135.1 Deltaproteobacteria bacterium
TACCACCAGTCTTGAATACGTCGGCGCATTTTTATCAACATACACATGCCGCCGCGTGTGGTCTGAACACAGACAGCGAGACTGGCGTGTCTGAGTTGAGCTTCAGAAGGGCTGTACTATGAATATGCGTTACAGGGTAGAGGATATGCCTGGCGGGCTGATCCTGACTGCTAAGAAATTACCTGTGGCGACGGGATGGACTACTATTGTTTCTACGGAGGCGGTGTAAATGGTTGAGCTTGATAAGGAACAGGAGAAGGTGTTTGTGAATGAGTTGATGGAGGCGAATGAGTTGAAAGGTGCTTCCAAGAAGCGGTTGATTAAGTTTTTGGGGAATAAGTATGACTGGGATAAGCATAGGGTCCAGTTCAGGCTGACACGGGCGCTTATTGCTGAGCGATATGCGGCATCGAGTCATTAGTGTATGGGCGAGGGGTGATTTTAGATAATCATCCCTTTAGTCATTTTTTTCAGATTTAGAAACTTTTTTTATACTTGTCCTTCAGGCAGGTAATTCAACACATCGGCTGTGCGGCTTACGCACGCACAGCCATCTGGCTTCGCTATGTTTTAGCTTTGCAACGAGTTGAAAGGAGTAAAGTTGTAAATTAGAAACTCAAACGGGCCTCTTCAAGACCAAAAAGAGAGACAAAGGTCAATTTTCCCAGTTCCCGATCAGAACCGATATCTTTGCCCAGACTCGCCTCTTCACCAACTTCATCAAGTATATCATCGGCCACCTGAAAAGCCAGACCGATGATGGAACCAAATTCAGTTAATCGCGCCCGCAAAAAAGGATCACCCTGAGCCAGATCAACCCCGGCCAACAAGGAACCGGTAATCATCGCCCCGGTTTTGCGACGATGCAGAGTTTCAAGAAGTTCACTCTGTTGATCAATGTTTGCCTGATCATTTCTCCCCTGGCTCAAAATATCGATCGCCTGACCGCCAACCATGCCGTCACGCCCAGCCGCCAAGGCAAGTCCGGAAACTAATTTGACCACAATCTCAGGCTCGGCATCAACCTCTTCTGCAAGCAGGTGAAAAGCTTCCGTCAAAAGGGCGTCACCAGCCAAAATTGCCATAGCTTCGCCATAAACCCGGTGATTAGTCGGGCGCCCCCGACGCAGATCATCGTCATCCATGGCTGGCAGATCATCATGAATAAGTGAGTAAGTATGAATCAGCTCATAAGCTGCTGCCACCGGCAGAACTCGCTGCCAATCGTCGGCCAGAAGGCGATAGGCCATAATCGTCAAAACCGGCCGCAAACGTTTACCACCGGCATCGACACTATAGTGCATAGCATCATCTAAAGGGGCTGCCAGCCGGGCCCCGATCTGATCAGCAAACCGGAGCTCTTTCAAATAAGCATTGATCACAGGTACATACTCATCCAAACAAGCTGTCAAATGCTCGTTCATTCCCTAAACTCCTCAAGCCGACCACCCTCATTTTCATCCACCACCAGAGTTTGCACCTTCTCTTCGACTTCACTTAAGCGAAGATGACAGAAACGCATCAGTTTAACCCCCTGTTCAAAGAGTTTTAAAGACTCTTCCAACGAGACCTCTTCACCTTCGAGTTTACCGACAACCTCTTCTAACTTCTTCATCGAATCTTCAAAACTTACTTTTGCCATTTTCAGCCTCCCACGGCAGTTCGAGCAGATGTTTACTATCGTCAACAAAGCGCAGCGGGTCGACGAAAACCCCGGCAATCTTGACCCCCCAATGGAGATGAGGGCCGGTTACCCGGCCGCTGCTTCCCGCCGTCCCGACAACCTGACCGGGATGGACGACATCCCCCGGACGGCAGGATATTTTATTAAGATGCATGTAAAGTGTAAATATATCGAGACCATGATCGATAATCACCAGATTACCGCTATAATAAAGCTCTTCTGCCAACACAACCCGGCCTTTAGCTGCGGAGACTATCGGCACCCCGACCGCCGCCTTATAATCAATACCGCCATGCGGAGCTTTGGGTTTACCGTTAAGTAACCGCCGCCGACCAAAAGGTGAAGTTATGATTGATGAAAGTGGCGGCTGAACGACATCGGTAAAAAGCAGGGAATCCCCGGAAGAAGCATAAGCGATTCGCAGATTTTTCCGATCCTGTTTGATCTTTTGCAGATTCTCAGGGCGCATCGGAGTCACCATCTCGTCCGGCACCGTCAAGCGCTGTTCACCGTAATCACGCGCCCGCACGGTAACCGTCAAAAGCAGTTTATCCTCCCCCTGGAGCTTGATTGATAATTGATAACTACCAGCTTTAGTTCCCAGAGGCACCGCCGCCACGCCACGCCAACCTGCGGCTACCGGCTCCAAAGAAAATTCCCGCTCGATAAAATTCATCTTTAAAGGCTGTCGATCAACCATGCCGGACTCTAGGTTCAAAAGCTGCAGAGCAACCACCAAAGCTTGCCCGGGCTCCGGATTTTCCGGGGTATGAAAAATCTCATAGCCTGACTGATTAAGCGAAACAAACCCCGCACTTTCAGCCTCCGAAGAATTTGGCCGAAAAAAACCGACCAGAAAAATCAACCCCCAAAAAAACAGTAAAGATAACTTTCTACTCATCCTTCATCCTTTCACCACTTTTTCAACCCGGCACCAAGCCTGCCCCTGATGGAGGCGAAGGTGCAATTGATCACCGACTGTAAGGTCTGAACTTTTGCTCACCACCTTATCATTTTCAACTTTTTCAACAACCGTATAGCCGCGAGCCAATACCGCCAAAGGGCTGCCCGCTTTAAGACGATCACTTAGAGCCGTAACCCGCTGTCGGTTACCGGCCAAAAGATGCCGTATCGACTGCCCCAACCGCTGTTCCCGCAGATCAATTTCTGCGAAAAGTGGTTTGATCCGAAAAAGAGGCGACGTTTGGGCGAGACGATATTCACGAATCTCCAGATTTTGCCGCACCAGACGCAAACGTGAAAGCATCGCGGTTCTGAATCGGGCTTTAAGTTCAGCAAAGTCCTGACGCCTAAATGAAACCGTCTCAACGCCACGTTCCAGCGCCAGCGCCATCATCTGCAAGCGGCGCCGCTCCTGAATTATGCGATAACGCCCGATCTGCGACAAACGCTGATGCAGATGGTGCAGCCGATCAACCATCTCACTGTGGTTGGCAATAACGAGCTCAGCTGCCGCCGAGGGGGTCGGGGCTCTGAGATCAGCAACAAAATCGGCAATCGTAAAATCGATCTCATGACCCACGGCACTAATCAAGGGAATCGTACAGGCCGCAATCGCCCGAGCCACCCGTTCATCATTAAAGGGCTGCAAATCTTCATAGGAGCCCCCGCCCCGAGTCAAAATTACGGTATCAATTTGCTTGCCCCGAAAACGATTTACCAGTTCCAAAGCGGCAACAATCTCACCAGCCGCCCGCTCACCCTGAACCGTCACCGGCACAATAATAATTTCAACCCCGGAAAAACGCCGCCTGATAACCTGCAGTATATCGTGAACCGCAGCACCGGTAGCCGAGGTTATCAGAGCCAGAGTGCGGGGCAGCAAAGGAATCTTTTTTTTACGTTCCGGCTTAAACAGACCTTCACGTTCAAGTCTGTTTTTAAGTTCCGTAAAGGCCCGCCACAACCCGCCAAGACCCTGAAGTTCAAGACTGGTGACAATAACCTGATATTCCCCACGAGGTTCATAGAGACTAATGCGCCCGTTGCACAGAACCCGGTCACCTTCTTGCGGCTGGTATTGCAAGCTCAGTCGTTGACGACGAAAAAGCACCGCTTTTAGCTGGGAGCGCTCATCTTTAAGTGTAAAATAGCTGTGTCCCGAAGCCGGAGTTCTAAGCGTCGAGATTTCACCTTCGACCCAGACCGGAGTAAAATTATCCTCTAAAATCAGACGGATATCACCGTTAAGTTGAGATACACTATAAACATGCCGGCCCTCATCGTGATCATCATCAAAACCTGCATCCTCGAGCCAGAACTCATCCGGTAAATTTAATGAAGTCATATTTGTACAACCATAACCTGAGTATAACCGAAAAAATTCTGGTCACTAATCATTGATCAGTGACTGATGTAGTCCATCCCTATGCCGGAGTCAAGTCAGCTTTTTTAGACACCATAATCAAACTTTTTTCTATTTTTTAAATAATCCTATTTTTTTTCCTAAAAAGGCTCGGAACCATTTATTTTTCTTGAATTTTCTCTCTTTCCCTGCTAACATTAATACTCTTAAACGGATTAATTTTTTTTAACCGAAAAAAGTACTGTTTGTTTCTTTGTAACTATTCAGCTAACCCGTAAATTCAGGGGACACAATTCCGATTTCCTTCAGAGAATCAGGTTATGTCCCCAGAATTTACTGAAATTCATCAATATACGGTGCTTCTCTACTTGCGCTGAATAGTTACGTTTCTTTTATCAGACCCATTTATATATAGAGAGATTTTTAATAAATGTTCAATTCATTCTTTGGTCTCTTCTCCAGAGATCTGGCGATTGACCTCGGCACAGCCAATACTCTAGTTTACGTT
>JAUVDU010000295.1 GCA_030595135.1 Deltaproteobacteria bacterium
TGGGATGAATGTTCTCTGTGTTGATCTTGACGTGGAGAAAATTGCGGCTTTAAATCGGGGTGAAATGCCGATCTACGAACCGGGGCTTGAAGAGCTGGTTAGTCGTAATGTGGCTCAGAAGCGGCTGGCTTTCAGCACTGAATTGGAGCAGGGGATTGCCGCCTCTTTGGTCATTTTTATTGCCGTTGGCACGCCCCCGGCGGCGGATGGTTCGGCCGATTTGGGTCAGGTTCGGGGCGTGGCCGCTGATATCGGTCGTTTTATGGACAGTTATAAAGTGATTGTTGATAAAAGTACGGTTCCGGTCGGTACCGGCCAGATGGTCAAAGAGGTGGTGAGAGAGAACCAGTTGACAAAAGTCAATTTTGATGTCGTCTCGAATCCTGAATTCCTGCGGGAGGGTTCGGCGATTGGCGATTTCATGCGACCTGACCGGGTTGTTATCGGGGCCGAGAGTGAACAGGCGGCCGCCATTATGAAGGATATTTACAATGTTCTTTACTTGAATGAAACTGCTTTTGTCCTGACCAATATTGAAACCGCAGAACTGATCAAGTATGCCGCTAATGCTTTTCTCGCTACCAAGATAAGTTTTATCAATGAGGTCGCCAACCTTTGTGAAAAGGTTGGTGCCAATGTTCAACAGGTGGCCCGGGGCATCGGACTTGACGGTCGTATCGGCAAAAAATTTCTCCATGCTGGTCCCGGTTACGGAGGTTCTTGTTTTCCTAAGGATACTTCGGCCTTGGCGGCTATTGGCCGCCAATATGAAGAACCTTTGGCAATTGTCGAGGCGGTGATTGCGGTCAATCAGCGCCAGCGCCAGCGGATGGTGGAAAAAGTTGTTGACCTATTAGGTGGTGTAGCTAAAGGTAAAACAGTGGCTCTTCTCGGGCTTGCTTTTAAACCGGAAACCGATGATGTTCGTGATGCTCCGGCCCTTTACTTTATTAAAGCCCTACGTGAACAGGGTGCTATGATCAGGGCTTATGATCCGGAAGCTGTGAGCGCTTTCCAGGAACTTATAGGTGACGAGGAAATTTTTTACGGTATTGATGCTTACGAGGCGGTCACCGGTGCCGATGTTCTGGTTCTGATGACCGAATGGAACCAGTTTCGTTATCTTGATCTGGGGCGTCTGCATGGTCTGATGGAACAGCCGGTTTTTGCCGATCTTCGCAATGTTTATGATGGTGACAAAGTTCGGGCTGCGGGATTTACTTATGTAGGCGTTGGCCGACAATAGTTCGTCAATTGGTCATCATCCTGCTTGACTTTTGATGTATGTATCATTAATTAATACAAAATTCATACTTTCGACTGATTGACGCAACTAAATTATTGTATTATTGTAGTCTCTATGTGACGAGAGAATTCTTGTTTAAGTGAAGGGTTCTCAGTCATACTCCTACAGAATGATATCGTAGGTGTTCATGATGCTGCAATTCACAAAGCTTGGTTGATGAGGTTGATTATGAATAAATTATCACTACTTCTTGCGGTTGGGGATTTTTTCCTGGTCATTTTGGCCTATTATTCCGGAATCATATTACGTATAGGAAGGCTGCCTCAGGTCTGGCCGCAATCCTCTATGCTCCTCGCGCAAATTGTGGTACTTGGAGGCATCTTGGTATTTACCTCCGGTATTTTTGAACTCTACAGCCATCACCGCACCCTGAGCCGAATCAGTATTGCTGCTAGAATTGTCTTTTCCTTGGGTTTGGCTTTTGTTTTCTTGGCCGCTATCTTCTATATGTTTCCGAAAATTGTTCTGGGCCGTGGTGTTTTGTTCATTACCATGGCTATGTTTGGTTTGTGTCAGTATCTTTGGCACAGTTATTCCTCTTTTATTTTTCGCATACCCGGTTTTAATCAGAGATGTATGGTGGTTGGTGTCGGTGATCTCGCCTACGATATTGGCGAAGCCATTGAAGAAGAGAGCAATAACTACTGTCTGGTTGGATATATCCAGCCGCAAGGAGCCGAAATTAAGGTCGATGTCGACAAAATCATCGGTATGGTTGAAAGCTTGCCGGAATCGGCCGTCCGGGAACGAGTTGGTAAAATTGTTGTTGCCCTTAGTGAACGCCGGGGCGTGTTGCCCTTTCAAGAACTGCTACACTGTCGTTTCGCCGGTATTGAAGTTGTTGAGGCGGTTACTTTTTACGAAGAGGCGACCGGTAAACTTAAGATTCAGGATATCAATCCGGATTGGTTTATCTATTCGACCGGTTTTGGTTTTGGCAATATAATACGTTTCTGCAAAAGATCTCTCGATATCTTTTTCGCGCTGATCGGGATTATCCTGACTTTGCCGATTCTGCCCCTGATTGCTCTGGCCATAAAACTGGAATCACCTGGCGAGGTTCTTTTCAGCCAGGTTAGAGTTGGTGAAAATGGTCGTGATTTTAAAATCTACAAGTTTCGCAGCATGCGCCAAGATGCCGAGGCAGTTAGCGGTGCCATCTGGGCCGGTGAAGATGACCCCCGCATCACCAGAGTTGGCAATTTCCTACGCAAAACCCGGCTCGATGAAATTCCACAGCTTTTCAATGTTTTTATGGGCGATATGGCCTTTGTCGGCCCCCGTCCCGAACGTCCCGAGTTTATCACCAATTTGGAAAAAGAGATCCCCTATTATAGTAAACGCCATGCTCTGAAACCCGGGGTCACCGGCTGGGCTCAGGTCTGTTATCCCTATGGTGCCTCAGTTGAAGATTCCATGATGAAACTTAAATACGATCTCTATTACGTTAAAAACTTCTCCATCTTTCTTGACTTGAAAATTATGTTGAAAACAGTTAAAGTAGTTTTATTTGGTCAGGGAAGATAGGGACGTTCTCTTCGCAAATGAGATATTTTAGTAACTATTCAGCGTAAGTAGAGAAGTACCGTATATTGATGCATTTCAGCGAATTCTGGGGACATAACCCGATTCTCCGAAGGAAATCGGGATTGTGTACCCTGAATTTGCGGGTTAGCTGAATAGTTACATATTTTATTTCATAAACGCCTCTAATTCAGTTTTCTCCAATTAATAATTTAAGATGGTGTCCCCGAAACTCTTGTCCCCGAAACTCTTTTTGGGACACTATTTTTTCACAAAGATAAGGGAGTATAGTGTGTTGCGGAAACTCAATATCGGTTTGATTTGTTTGCTGCTGTTGTGGCTTGGGGCTTGTAATAATCAGTCCAAGGAAGGGTTGTTGCAGGAGGGTATAACTTATGCCCGCAATGGAAACTATCGCGGGGCCGTGGTTCTGTTCAAAAATGCCCTGGAAAAAGATCAAAACTATTTTGAGGCTCGGTTTCAGTTGGCCGATGCCTATCTTAAAACCGGCAAATATGAGCGGGCCGAAAAAGAGTTTCTCAAGGTTCAGCGTCAAGCCCCGAATAATCCTGAACTGCCCCTTAAATTGGCGGAAATCTATCT
>JAUVDU010000415.1 GCA_030595135.1 Deltaproteobacteria bacterium
CGTAAAAAGTTCCGATATCCTGCGTTGTTGCGGTTCTCCAGACACTCGACATACTACATGTATGGTCTCGCGCCTGGAGAACCACAACATCTTGCACCCCAAGGGCACTTCCTGCGGGGCGTCTATCGAAATTTTTACTTAGCCATCCCGTTACTTTTCAAGAGTGCATAACCATTATGGCAGCCAAAAAAAATAAAACCTCCTTTTTCTGTACTTCATGCGGCTATCAATGCGCTAAATGGCTGGGCAAATGTCCCGGCTGTAATGAATGGGACACCATGCAGGAGGCTCCAACAGAGGCCTCCCCAACAGAAACTCATGAAACCCCGCAAATGGTTGCGGCCATCACTGAGCTGGGAGAGGTTGCCCAACCGATTCCTATCAGTGCCATTGATGAGAGTGAACAGCCTCGGCAAAGTACCGGAATCGGTGAATTTGATCGGGTTCTGGGAGGCGGAGTGGTTACCGGCTCGGTCGTGCTCGTAGGTGGAGATCCCGGTATTGGCAAATCGACGTTGCTCCTTCAGGTTCTTGACCAATTAAGCACGCCCGGACAAACCACCCTCTATGTTTCCGGCGAAGAATCTCCGGTTCAGAGTAAAATGCGCAGCCGGCGTATGGGCATCAACAATGATGAACTCTACTTTTTGGCCGCCTCAGGCATCGAAGAAATCATCAAACATTTCCGTCAGCTCAAGCCAAAAACCCTGGTGATTGACTCAATTCAGACCTGCCACAGTCCAGAGATCAAATCCCCCCCGGGCACCACCAGTCAGGTCAGACAATCTGCGGCCCATCTGGTCAAGATCGCCAAGCTGACCAATACACCAATCTTTATTATTGGTCATGTCACCAAAGATGGGGCCATCGCCGGCCCCAAACTGCTTGAACATATGGTCGATACGGTTCTCTATTTCGAATCCGACACTCAATATCCCTACCGCATTTTAAGAGCCGTCAAAAACCGCTTTGGCTCGACCAATGAGATCGGCGTCTTTGAGATGACCGGCAGCGGACTCATCGGAGTAGAGAGCCCATCCAGTATTTTTCTCAATGAACGACCGCAGAATCTGGCCGGATCCTTGGTCAGCGCGACGATTGAAGGCACCAGGCCGATCTTAACCGAAATTCAAGCATTGGTCAGCACCGCTGTATCTGGAGGTATTCCACGTCGCACAACCCTAGGTATCGACCGCAACCGGGCCGCCCTGATGATCGCCATTATGGAGAAACGCCTCCGCCTTAATTTCAGCAATAAAGATATTTTTCTAAACATAGTCGGTGGTTTGAAGATTATCGAACCGGCTATCGACCTGGCCCTGATCGCGGCGATCCTCTCAAGCCACCTGGATCAGATCATCCCGACAACAACAATAGTTATCGGTGAAGTCGGACTAACCGGAGAGATCCGGCGGGTAAACATGATTGAACAACGCTTAAGTGAAGCCTTAAAATTCGGTTTCAAAAAGATCATTGTCCCCCAAGGCAACCTCTCTTCCTCCCCAACCAGTAACAAAGATTGCATAAAAGAGATCTCCACATTGCAAGAACTCGCCGCAGCCCTTTTTTCCTGATGCTGAAAATTCTTACTCTTATCCTGACCACGACCTTTATCTTTGCCCTTGCCTCCTTCTCAGAGGCTGCGCCTGGGCAGGCAAAACCTCTAATCGGAGCTCAGATATCGGTTCTTGAAGAAGAGAGCTGGAAAGCTTGCGAAAAGTACTTTTGCGAGCTCAAAGAAAGGGGCTACAACACCATTATCCTGCGAGTTTTTCATAATCGCAAAGATCGATTTCATAACCTGGTAAAAGAAGCGGGTCGCAAACAAAACCGGGAAGGAGTTTATTTCAACACCGACCAGGCCCCGGTTATCTTGGACATCTTGACGCCGGCCTGCGAAAGCGCGCACCGGACCGGGCTCAAAATTTTTGCCTGGATGACAACTTTGCAGGCCAACTACGTCCGCAACTCAAGACCACAAGTCTTAAGCTATGATGAAAAAAGCGGTTCAATCATAAGAGAAGAGAACCTTCTCGCACCAACTGCACGAGAAAATATTGACTTTCTCAGAAAACTATTTCTGGATCTGGCAGTCTACCCGATTGATGGCATACTCCTGCAAGATGACCTGATGCTCAGACATAACCAAGGATTTGAGCAAATTGACGGCACCATCATCCCGAATCCAAAAAATCTTTATCAACTTACCGGTAAAAACCGAACTCAAATCTCAGTTTACAAACCTCTATTTCACCGCTGGCGGCAACAACAGGCTTTAACCCTGCAACACGTTGCCAATACCATCTTTACAACCTGTCGTTCCTTAAAACCAGCACTCCTCTGTGCCCAGAACATCCATTACGAACTTCTCTACAATGACGATTGGGGACGAGACTGGTTTGCCTGTACGCAAGAGTCGCTAGCCGCATCACAGGCTGACTATTTAATGGTTATGGCTTATCAGGAAAGAATCAGGAATGAGTTGGATCTGGTCACGGAAAA
>JAUVDU010000287.1 GCA_030595135.1 Deltaproteobacteria bacterium
ACGCCGGGCCGAGGTCTCAATTCGGGTCGGCAGAACGACCAGGCGTCCCTCTTTTTTTAATCTCCGAAGAAGATCAACATCCTCAAGCAACGGTTCTTCCCAGAAACCACCGACCCGCTCAAATAAGGCACGGCTCATAAAAAAACCCTGATCACCATAAGGTCGGCCGAGCCTGCGGCTGCGCCAGGAAATCAATTTTTCGAGAAAGCGAAAAACCGGTCTCTGATCCGCAATGGCCAAAGAAAAAGCCCCGACCGCGACGCCGGGCCGGGACAAAGAGCGGCAAATCAAGGCCGGATAATCCGACGGCACGATGGTATCGGCATGAAGAAAGAGCAGATATCGGCCGGAGGCCGCCCGAGCTCCAACATTCATCTGGCGACCACGACCGGGGCGGCAAGAGAGCCCCCGACAACCCGCATTTTTTGCCACGGCCACGGAATCATCACAACTGCCGCCATCAACCGCGAGAACCTCAACCACACCGGGAAACTGCCAAAGTTTGAGGGCCTCAAGAGTGCGCGGCAGATTTTCTGCCTCATTCAGCACCGGTATCACAATACTGAGAAAAATATCGGCCTCTTGCCGCCAGGAAACCAGATCTTCAGGCCGATCGATATCGGCCAGCGGTGACAGCTGTTCAATGCGCCAGTCGAGCCGACGGGCGGCCTGCAAAGTTGCCGACAGAACATCTTCACTGCCCCAAGGTACGTTCTCGAAAAGAGATGGTGCGACTTTTCTCATGCCAATTAGATAGTAACCACCATCATAAGCCGGACCCAAAACCAGATCGGCTCCGGATTTTAGAAGAGCGGCAGTTTGTTCTAAGTAGTCCACCGGCAACGCCGGACAGTCACTGCCAATCACAATAACCGAGTCAGCCCCATGAGAAAAAGCTCCCTCGACAGCCCGCAACATACGCTGCCCCAGATCACCGTCACCCTGATCACGATATTTAAGATCAAAACCGAGCCACAACCCCAAGCTGCGGAAACCGGCCCCGGTAGAACAGATCTCCAGCCGCCTTCCCGGCGAGGTTGCAAATTGCCGAGCTTTAACCACGGCCTGCTCGGTCATCTGCTGCTGGATAAAAGCGGCACCGTCCGCACCCAAGGCCGGAATCAAGCGGGTTTTCGTCTGACCGGGTTGCGGATAACGGGTGAAAAGGAGTAAGGTTACATCAGGCATGGTGGTTTAAGGCGTCTGCTTACAGTAGGTCTCTTTAGTCAAAAGAATCAGCACGGCACTGACAATCAACCAAGCCAGCATCAGGGAGAAACCTAAACGAAAGGCAGCAAAATCATAAACCTTGACCCCATCGATAATTTTACCCTGCCAGTTGAGATCAAGAATCAGACCAACTGCCGGCTGCAAAATCATGGGCCCCGACATGACTCCCATATTAATAATACCGGAGGCCGTTCCACCCAAATGGACGGGAACCGACTCCTTGACAAAAGCAAAGCTGATAATCATGCCTCCCGAAGCCAAACCGATAAGTAACAGCAATCCAACCAACAAGAACAACGGCAACCCCGGCACAAAAATAATTACGGACCAAGCTCCGACCAGAATAATATTGCCGACGATATAGAGAGGTTTGCGCAGGCCGATGCGGTCGGAAAAACCGCCAACTAAAGGGCCGCCCAGAGCCCAGGCCACGAGAATTGCCGAATTAAGGGCCGCCGCCTGAGCGGCGGTAAAATTATATTGGGTTACCAGAAAAGGCACCCCCCACAATCCGGAAAAGGTCAAGATGCAACCGACTACCCCTCCCGGAATAAAAGATAAAAGCCAGGTATTACGATAACGAAAAATCTCTTTAATATCGTGCCAAACCGAGCTTTTGGATACGCCCCCGGAAACCGAAAGAGCATAACTTAAATAACCTTTTTCTCGGGGATCATCACGAACAAAAAACCAAATTGCCAGGGCCACACCCAAAGTAATCAGAGCCGCAACCAACATAATTGGCCGCCAACCCACCAGATTGACCAACAGCCGCAGCGGCACACCGGCAAAAACCGCCCCGATGACACCGCAGAAAAGCGCCATCCCAGTAGCCAAAGCAAACTGACGCGGCGCAAACCAGTGACCGGCCAGCTTCAAAATACCGACAAAAGCCACAGCCACCGACCCGCCAATCAGAAGACGCCCGATACAAGCCCAAAACATTGTCGGAGCGAGACCAAAGATCAGGCCACCAAGCCCGGCGACCAGAGCGCCAACCGCCAGCAGACGGCGCGGCCCCAGACGATCGGCAAGAATCCCGGTCGGGGCCTGCATGGCCACATAGCTGTAATAATAGAAGGCTGAAAGGTTTCCAAGTCCGGCCGCACCGATGGCGAAATCCTGCATCAACTCAGTCGTCATCACAGCCGGTGCGACCCGATGATAAAAACCGATCAGATAGAGAGCGGCCCCCAAACTCCACATGAACCAGGAGAGACGAGCTGGCGGATAGTTAGTTTTGAGCTTTGACATCTTACTTAAAAAAAATCCTCAAAAATTGATGCAGTCGTAAAAATAACGGGATGGTTAAGTAAAAATTTCAATATACAAGGAGTAGTGGTTTTTCAGGCGCGAGACTATACAAATAGTATGTCGAGTGTCTGAAAAATCAATACGACGCAGAAGATTGAAATTTTTACGACGCCATCAAAATTTGCATTCAAAACTTGACCTGACTGGACAATTTCTATAATCTCTCCATGAACTAACACAGCCTCACCGCAAATACCAGTCAAGAGATTAACAAATAACCGGAATTAAGGATAACATTGATGGACTCATCACTCTACTTACAAGAAACTTCATTCATAGATATCAGCAACCCAACCCTGCGCGACCACACCTTTAAACTTGTGGAAGGCGTCAGCAACCCCCGCGAACAGATCAAAACCGTATTCTTTTTTGTCAGAGACCAGATCAAGTACAACCCCTACACCTCCTTCTTCCACCCTGAAGATTATCGCGCCAGCGAAATCCTGCGCCGAGGCGAAGGTTTCTGCATTCCCAAAGCTGCACTCTTCACGGCCATGATGCGGATTCTCAAAATCCCCGCCAAACTCTACTTTGCTGATATCAAAAACTACAAAGCCCCAAAGAAACTTACCGACATGATGGGCGATCTTTTCATCTTTCACTGCTATTGCGGAGTCTTGATCGATGACCAATGGCTTAAACTGGCCCCCACCTTTAATCGTGAGATGTTCACAAAAATCAGGGTTCCGGCCAACGATTTCGATGGTTTTCATGATGCCATTCTCCCCACAGTCGATCTTGACGGAGAGACTTTTGTCGAATACGTAAAATACCGGGGTGAGGCTTCCGACATTCCGTTTACCGAAATCATAACGACATTAAACCATTGTTACGACAATAGTGTACTGGAAAAATGGGCCCAAAGATCCTCAACGGACTAGCGCCTATAGAGGCAACTTCGACCCAACTCCTTATTTTGGGCTCGATGCC
>JAUVDU010000198.1 GCA_030595135.1 Deltaproteobacteria bacterium
GCCGCCCTTGATACTGTCTGTAACTTTGCCAAAGAGCATGGCTTCTCCCTTCAGCAAACCATCACTTCTCCGGTTCTCGGACAGAAAGGCAACGTCGAATATCTGATTTTTTTGAAAAATCATTTGGCGGGAACTGAATAGTTACTTCTGTTTTTTTAATGTTGAAACAAGTAGCGATTATTAAGATGGTTGAGTCAATATGAAAAAAATATCTCTTACAATTATTTCCGCAATTGCTTTGATTTTTTGCTGCCTGTTTTTGGTTGCAATAAACGTTGCCGGTAAACAGAAAACATTTCCCACAGTATTAGAATATCAAAATCTATTATCCGATGAAAATCAGGTAACGAGTATTAACAATAATACAATTTTCACTTTGTTAACTCTTAATCTTGCGCATGGTAGAAAAGATGGTGTAAGTCAAATTTTCCAAAAAAACAGTGAAATCAGATCCAACCTTGATGAAATTATAGCATTATTAAAACGAGAAGATCCTGACATAGTCGCTTTGCAAGAAGCCGATGGCCCATCCGTATGGAGTGGAAATTTTAGTCATGTAGCATATCTGGCTAAAAATTCTTTTTCTAACTATTCTGTCCGTGGTGCCCATATTGATGGCATGAAACTCTCATACGGAACCGCGCTATTGTCAAAAACGTGTCTCTATGATCCCCTCTCCGTCACATTCGAACCATCACCACCGACATTTCCCAAAGGATTTCTCTCAGCGACAACCAAAATGAACAATGCCATAGAAGCCGATATTATATCGGTTCATTTAGACTTTTCCCGAGAAGAGGTTAGGCAAAAACAAGTTCAAAATATGGTTGAAATGTTGTCTGCCCGAAAAAAACCAATAATTATCATGGGAGACTTTAATTGTGAGTGGGAAGATAATTCAGCCGTAAAGGTTTTAGCGGAAAAGCTTGACCTGTCTATTTGTCATCTTGCAACCGGTAGCCGGGTAACCTTTCCCACATTAAATAAAAGAATAGATTACATTCTGATTTCCAACGAATTTGAATTTGTAACCTATGAAGTACTTTCCGATGTAGTCTCAGATCATCTTGGCGTAATCGCAAAAATCAAGTTGAAAGATAATAGCACTGAAATTGACAGTTGAGGTAAATATGTCGATAAAAAATAGAGAATCTATAAAAGCGCAACTTTTTGGAGAATCGGTGATTCGGGGTATGACCCGGCTCTGTCGTGAGTATGATGGGGTTAATTTAAGTCAGGGATTTCCCGACTTTCCGGCGCCCGAGCTGATTAAAGAGGCGGCCTGCAAGGCGGTGATGGCGGATGTTAATCAGTACGCCATTACTTGGGGATCGGCATCGTTGCGGGCCGCAATTGTTAAGAAAATGCGGGCTTTTTATGATATGGAGATTGATGGTGAAACCGAGATTACGGTTACCTGTGGGGCTACCGAAGCGATGATCTCGGCCCTGTTGGCGGTGGTCGATCCCGGTGACGAGGTGATAATCTTTGCCCCGTTTTATGAAAATTACGGCCCTGATGCAATTATCTGTGGGGCCGTTCCCCGTTATGTTCAGCTCAACGCCCCGGATTGGAGTTTTGACCGGGCTGAACTTGAAGCCGCTTTTACGGAAAAAACCCGGGCGATTATCATAAATACACCGCACAATCCTACCGGTAAAGTTTTTTCGCGGGCCGAATTAGAGGTGATTGCCGAACTCTGTTGCCGGCATGATGTACTGGCGATTACAGATGAAATTTACGAACATATTCTTTATGATGGAACTCGGCACCTACCGCTGGCAACCCTGCCGGGGATGGCCGAGCGCACGATTACCATTAACGGTATCTCCAAAACTTATAGCGTTACCGGTTGGCGTATTGGTTATTGTCTGGCGGCTCCCGAAATTACGGCTGGGATTCGGAAAATTCACGATTTTCTCACGGTTGGGGCTCCGGCTCCTCTGCAGGAAGCGGCGGCGGTAATGATGGGTTGTGATGACGACTATTATCTCAATCTGGCCAATTTTTATCGGGAAAAACGAGATTTTCTCCTCGAAGTTTTGACCGCAGCCGGTTTTCGTTGTCAGGTGCCGCAGGGAGCCTACTATATAATGGCTGATTTTCGCAATTTAAGTAAACTTGGCGATCTCGCTTTCGCTCACTATCTGGTTAAAGAAAAAGGCTTGGCCAGCGTTCCCGGCTCAAGCTTTCTGCCGCCGGGAGAGCCCGACAGTGGCCAGGTTCGTTTCTGTTTCTGTAAAACTGATGAAACCTTGCAGGCGGCGGCCAAACGGTTGCAGGAATTACAATGAGTTAGATAATTGATAACTATTCAGCATAAGTAGAAAAGCACTTAATTTTGATGGATTTCAGTGAATTCTGGGGACATAACCTGATTCTCCGAAGGAAATCGGGATTGTGTCCCTTTAATTTACGGGTTAGCTGAATAGTTACGATAATTGGAGTAATGAAACTTAATGATGTTAGCAGAAAAAATGGACTCTATGATTTGGAACAGAAGAGTCGTGGTGTTTGTTGTTGTCTTTTGGTCTCTGTTTCTCTTCTCCGGTGTGGTCGCTGGGGCGGAGACGCTACCTTTTTTACAGAATGAAACAATTTCGGAAATTCGTGATAAGATTATCGCTAACGGTTATCAATTTACGGTTTCCGAGAATTGGGTAACCCGCTTATCCGTGGAGGAACGCCGTAAACTGCTTTCGCGGCATGCGCCTCCGGCTTCACGTTATCATTTACGCAGTGTTGATGATGGCCCTCTGGTCGTACGTTCTGCAACCGAATTACCCGCTTCTTTTGACTGGCGTGATGTTGCCGGCCATAGTTATATCGGGCCAATTCGTGATCAAGGCTATTGCGGATCTTGTTACGCCTTTGGGGCTTGTGCCGCCGCAGAAGGTGTTTATAATTATGCCATGGGCAAGTATGACGATGAATGTCTAGACCTCTCGGAAGCCTTTCTCGCTTTTTGTCTCGATCAACATTATGATGGTTACAATGGCTGTGATGGTTCCGACTACGATTATGATGAACTTCAAGCGCTGGTGGATCTTGGAGTTTGCTTGGAAGCGTCTTATCCCTATAGTGATGTTGATGAGGGGTGCGTGGATGGCTCAGAGGATGCGTTGCGGGCCAAATATGCTGGTTGGTATCGGATTCTTTGTGGTGATGTCAGGGCAATCAAGAGTGCCCTGATGACTTACGGAGTGCTCGATGTCGCCGTTCTTGTGACATCTGCTTTCGAAGCTTATCAAAGTGGTGTTTTTGTCGACTCAAATACTGAATGTGGTTGTGATCCCTGTTACTATACGGACACAAACCATTGCGTAGCTCTAGTTGGTTGGGAGGATACGAGCTTTAATGGTGATGGCTACTGGATTTTGCGCAACAGTTGGGGCCGGAGTTGGGGTGAAGATGGTTATATGAGAATTGCCTATCGCAGTGCCCATGTGGCCTGCGAAGCCTGCTATGTCATTTATAAACCTCTTTTAGGCCGGATTTCCGGTGCCAAATGGAATGATTATGATGGCGATGGCTTGTGGGACACGGGTGAGCCCGGTCTTGCCGGTTGGAAAATTTTTATCGATATAAATTTTAATAACCAGTGGGATGAGGGTGAGATTTATGCACTTACCGATGCCAATGGCGAGTATTTGTTTACCGGATTAGATCTAATTGGGACTTACGTGATTGCCGAAGAGCAACAAGATGGTTGGTCGCAAACTTTTCCATTGCCGGATACAGGTGCAACTGAAGCCGTTCATACTGTGGACTTGGGCGCAGGTGATGTAGTGACCGATATTAATTTTGCCAACCAGGAGCCGTCGGCTTCCGATACGGTTAAGGTTTTAGGTGCAATTCCTGCGTATTACGATTTTATTCAAGATGCCTATGATTTTGTCGGCAATGGTGGGGGTGGCGATCCTAGTGTAATCCAGATGCAAATCGGCAATTTTTTAGAATCACCGGTTTTTGATGATCCCGTCAATATCAGTCTAAATGGCGGTTTTGATTCTGATTTCAGCGAGCAGGTTGGTGTAAGCAATATCTTTGGGAATTTAACTATTGAAGCGGGTAGCGTTACCCTTGAACGAATCGTGATTCAAGGGGTTCTATAACTGCGGAATCTGCTTTCGTCGGCATAAATGTTACTGTGACAACCTGACAATTAATTACTGAGGAAAAATGGCGGAAAAACATATAATTCTGGGTACGGCGGGGCATGTAGATCATGGTAAAACAACCCTGGTCAAAGCCCTGACCGGAACCGATACCGATCGGCTGGCGGAAGAGAAGAATCGCGGGATTACGATAGAGCTGGGTTTTGCCCATTTAACTTTGCCCAGCGGCCAGATGGTCGGGGTCATTGATGTTCCCGGTCATGAGCGCTTTATCAAAAACATGGTGGCCGGGGCCGGGGGAATCGATCTGGTGCTCTTGTTGGTGGCAGCTGATGAAGGAGTGATGCCGCAAACCTTGGAGCATTTTGAGGTTTGCCGTCTTTTGGGGGTCGAACGCGGTCTTG
>JAUVDU010000274.1 GCA_030595135.1 Deltaproteobacteria bacterium
GCGATCGAGGCGCCTCAGACCCGGTGGGCGAATCCGGTTGCAGCTTTTGCCGCGACGTTGGAGCATGAACAGAAGGTGACGGCTTTGATTAATGGCTTGGTCGATATCGCGATCGCCGAAAAAGATCATGCGACCAATATCTTTCTCCAGTGGTTTGTCACTGAGCAGGTCGAGGAGGAAGCTTCAGTTGATGCAGTTTTACAGAAATTAAAAATGGTAGGTGATCAGGGACACGGTCTCTTTATGATGGATCGTGAGCTCGGAGTTCGGGGCGCAGTAGCCGCGGTCTAGGAGGCTGCCCAATCTAGGACAGCCTCCTAATAATTTTAAAAACATGAGAAGGGAATTCTTTAATGGCTAATCGTTTACAGAATGAGTCGAGCGCCTATTTGCGCCAGCATGCCGAACAGCCGGTTGAGTGGTACCCATGGGGGCCGGAAGCCCTGGAGAAAGCCCGGCGTGAAGATAAACCGCTATTTCTCTCTATCGGTTACTCGACTTGTCACTGGTGCCATGTTATGGCCCATGAATCCTTCGACGATGAAGAGGTTGCCGCTCTCTTAAAAGAGCACTTTGTCGCGGTCAAAATCGATCGTGAAGAGCGTCCCGACCTTGATCAGATCTATATGCTCGCCTGTCAGTTTTTTACCGGGGCCGGGGGCTGGCCGCTTTCGGTTTTCATCACACCCGAAGGGGTTCCTTTTTTTGCCGGAACCTACTTTCCGAAACAGAGCGGCTATGGTCTTAATACGCCCGGTTTTACCGAAATTCTTAACTATTTGGCAACTCGTTGGCATTCGGAACGACAGGCCTTACTCAAGAACGGTCAGGAAGTGGTTAAACTGCTGCGTTCGATGGAGCAGGCTCGTCCGGTCGATGAAGTTTTAGGGGTTGACTTGCTCGGCAATGCGGCCGAGCATCTGGCGGAAAATTTTGATCATGAGAACGGTGGTTTTGGGGCGGCCCCTAAATTTCCGACTCCGCATCAGTTGCTCTTTCTCTTGCGTTGGCATCAACGCAGCGGTTCCGATATTGCCCTTGAAATGGTTGAGAAAACTCTGGAGAAGATGGCGCTCGGTGGGATTTATGATCATTTGGGCGGTGGTTTTCATCGTTATTCAGTTGATGCCCAGTGGCAAGTGCCCCATTTTGAAAAGATGCTCTATGACCAGGCTACTATCGCTTTGGCTTATACCGAAGCTTATCAAATTTCGGAAAAGCCTCTTTATGCCGAGGTTGTCGCCGCAATTTTCAGTTATTTGGAGCGCGAACTGCGAGACGGCGAAGGAGCTTTCTCTGCCGCCCAAGATGCTGACAGCGATGGGGTTGAGGGAGCTTTCTATGTCTGGACTCGGGCTCAGATTGAGACAGTTTTAGGTCAGTCTGAGGGGGCTTTTTTCTGTCATAATTACGGGGTCAGTGAAAAAGGTAATTTTCCTGAAATAGAAGGCAGCAGTGTGTTGCACCGGGTTTCGAATGAAGAAGTGTCTACTGAATCAGTTCAGAAACTTGCATCTAGTCGTGAGCTCCTTTTGCGGGCTCGGGCTCAGCGCCCGGCACCATTTATTGATAAAAAAGTTATTACGGCCTGGAACGGCCTGATGATAGTGGTCCTGGCTCGGGCCTCGGTTGTTTTTAAAGAGCCTGCGTATCTGGAACTGGCCGAAACTGCGGCCGAGGCTCTTGATAAACATTTAAATCGGGATGGAGATCGTTTGTGGCGGCGCTGGTCGGCCGGTGAAGAGGCTGCAATTCCTGCTTTTCTGGATGATTATGCCTTCTCTATCTGGGGCCTTCTCGAACTTAATGCGGCCGGGGCTGACAGCACTTTTCTGGAGAGAGCCCGGCACTTGACGAAAACTGTCAATAAATTTTTCTGGGATGATCAGGGCGAACGTTATTTTTACAACGCCGCAGATGCCGAAAAACTGATTGCCCGCAACCTCGAACTGCACGACGGAGCCCTGCCCGGCAGTAACTCGGTAATGATCATGAATCTTCTGCGCCTGGCCGCAATAACCGATGATAGTAACTATAAGAAACAGGCTGAAGCGGCCTTAGGCCGCATTGCCGGTCTGGCGGCCCAAACCCCGCTGCTCTATCTCCAGTATCTTAGTGCTCTGGATGAGTATTTGTCCTGATAAATCACGTCACGTTTAATGCTATGAGTTTGTTGTGAAAAGGCTTCCCAATACTTTTGATTTTCGCCATTATCGACAACCTGGTTTGCTCCAGTCATTTCCAAATAAAAGCAAATCAGTTCCGTCACAGTCTCCATCACCATCAAGATCACAATCACAGTTAGGGCAATTGTCCTGACCCCAATCTGAATTGAATATCTGCAGATCCTGCGTGTCGCAAACATCGTCTGCATTTAAGTCGCAAGAGCAGGAATCGGTAAGGATTGTCGCATATTTCAATTCGTTGTTAGTTGCGTTATAATAGCTGATATGGGGATTATTTTGGGAATCTAACGCGATCGATGAATATTGTCCCACGCTACCGATGGCATCAACGGTTTCCAGTTGCCAGCTGGTGCCGTCATATACACCATATTTAAGATCTGCTCCTTGTGGATTAAAATAGCTGAGGTGGGGATAATTTGCTGAATCGAGCGCCATATCCATCTCGTTGGCTACAGTCTCTATGCTTTCCTGGATAATCCATTGAGTTCCGTCATGATTTGCGTAATTTAGGGTTAAATCGGTCCAACATATATGAGGCAGGTCGTTTGAATCCATGGCAATTGAGGTGGTCTTAAAGGTTGTTGAAGTGGAACTTGAAACTGAAAGAGTCTCAAAATTCCAGGTGCCGCCATTATGGTTTACATAGCGAAACTCAACATTCTCTTTGTCAAAATAGATGATATGCGGTTGATCGGTTGAATCCAGCGCCAGGGATAGACAATAGGGAAGCTGTGTACTGGAGGCAATAATTTCCGTGTCCCAGGTTGCGCCGTTAAAGACCGCATATTTAAGGGAACCAAAAAGTATATAACAGATATGGGGTCGATCATTGCTGTCCACCGCAACGGACGGGAAAGAGTATCCCTCAGCGACATCTTCAAGATTCCAGCCAAGACCATCATGGTGCGCATATTGAAGTAAATACGTGCTGTCTTCAAAGTTACGATAAGCGATATGGGGCTGATCTGCAGAATCCAATGCCAGAGACGTCCGTACAATACCGTAGAGCTTTGTTGGATCAACGATTTCAGAGATAAACTCACTGCCGTCATGATAGGTATATTTGATTTTATTTATCAAGTCAGCAAAATGACTTATATGCGGCCGATCAACAGAATCGACGGCAATTGAGGTATGCCTACCGCTGCCGGAGGAATAATCAAGCGTTTGAGTGGTCCAGGTACCACCTTTGTCGGATAAATATTTCAGCTCATCGCTGTTGTTGATAATGCTGATATGGATAAAATTAGCGGAATCCACCACAATTGCTGTAGCGGCACCGATATCAGCAGAAACAGATTCAAATTGCCAGCCAGTGCCGTTATATTCTGCATGCTTTAATTCACCGTCAGCAAAGTAACCGATATGAGGATTGTTGTCCGCAGCAACGGTTATGGCAATCCCAACCGCAATTTCCGTTCCGGCGGAAAT
>JAUVDU010000254.1 GCA_030595135.1 Deltaproteobacteria bacterium
ATCCTAAAGCATGATGTTACTGAAAAAGGCGTTTCAAACTTGCCAGATATCAGATATGAAACGACAAGCGATCAAAGGGCAACGATTCTAAAAGAAGGAATTCGCAAATAAAATGCCAATAAAAATCATCCAGCTAAAAACTTTGCAAGACAATTACGCCTACCTCTTAGTTGAAAAGTCAAGCAAGCAGGTTGCGGTTATCGATCCGGGCAGCGCCAAGCCGGTGCTTAAAACTTTGGCCGCAGAGAATCTGACCCTTACCCATATCCTCCTGACCCACCACCACTACGACCACAGCGGCGGGATTGGTGAACTCAAAAAACACTGTCCTAAGGCTGAAGTTGTCATCCACAAAGATGATGCCGACCGGCTGCCGGTTACCGCCGACCGGCGGATACAAGAAGGCGAAATCATCGATTTCGGTCCGACTTCAATTCAAGTTCTGCACCTGCCATGTCACACCCGCGGCCACGTTGCCTTTCTCGTTGAAAAGTCCCTCTTTACCGGCGACACCCTTTTTACCGCCGGTTGCGGCAAGTTTTTTGAAGGTACGGCGACCGAGATGCACAAAAATCTAAAGCGGCTCAAGACCCTGCCGGAAGCCACCAAGATCTATTGCGGCCATGAGTATACGGAGGAGAATCTGAAACATGCTCATCAGGCCGATCCGACTAACCTGACAATTAGCGAACGTCTGCAAAAAGCCCGGCGGAGACAGGCGGAGGGCAATCCTCTGGTACCAGCCACGCTGGCCCTTGAGTTGGCAAGCAACCCCTTTCTCAGACTTGACGATGTCACTCTGCAACAACAGCTAAAAACCACAAATGAACTCGATACATTAATCGCGCTTTACCGAATCTACTATCGAGAAACGCCGTCATTTTAACCATTCCCTTAAAAATTAAATCATGCTCTCAACTCAATCATTACTCAACACCCCGCTAAAAGTCGGCTTGGTCGCCGCAACTATTTTGCTGGCGCTGACCGTCGGACGTTGGTGGTTCGGAGACCAGGATATTTCCCGATTTATTGTCTGTGGCGACCGATTCACTGATGCCGCTAAAATACCAACACCTCTAAAAATACTCACCGACAGCGCTGGTTATGATGGTCAATTTTTCGCACGCCTGGCATTCTCTCCACTCGACCAGCAAAAAAGTGCTTGGGGTATCACTTTAGATCACCCCCCCTATCGCCAGCAACGTATTATTTACCCAACACTGGCCTGGGCTTTTGCTGCCGGCAAGCCCGAACTGATTCCCTGGACACTGGTTTTGGTAAATTTTTTAGCTTTGGTCGGAATAGCTGTTATTGCGGCAACAATAGCGAGACGGTTTCAGCTCTACCCCGGCTATGGTCTTTTGCTCATGCTTAGCAGCGGATTTTTACTTAGTTTTGGCCGCAATCTAGCCGAGCCACTGGCCGGTTTTTTTGTTCTTCTAGCACTCTATTTTTTACTTGATAGGCGTCTGATTGGTTGTGCAATCATCGCATCTTTTGGCGTTTTAACCCGGGAACCTGCCATAATCACGTTCGGAGCAGTCGGAGTGCTGACGATGTGGAACAGCTTCCGAAGGAAACAACGACCGCTAGACTACTCTTTCCTCTGGCTTTTACTACCTCTGGCATTCTACATCGGCTGGCAAATATATCTGACAAACATCTGGGGACACGCCCCCGCAACGACCGGACCATCTTTGGATTCTTGGCCCTTAAAAGGATTCATCACCCAAGCCTTCCAGCATCCATATCGAGAAAAACCATTCGCCTGCTTGGTTTTATTTCTCTATCTAGGCTGGCATTTATGGCTATTCCTAGAGGTTCTCGCCTCTTTCCGGGTGCAACTCACAGTATTTGGTTCTAAAACAAAAAACTATCTCTCAACCCTGCGCTCAGCCTGGGTTTTCTGGACTCTTTTTGCTGCCTTTTTGCCAACTTGCATGTGGGAAGACGATTGGGGTTTTACCCGTATCTTAGCTGAGTGGAGCATGTTGGGCTGGCTCTGCCTGTTTGCCGCCGGTAAAAAGCCGAGCCGAAAACTGGTAATCTTCACCTTGGTGCTGACTGTCGGCACAGTGTTGCGCCTATGGTTGAGACCATAAAATTCATCCAATGTAACTATTCAGAGTAAGTAGAAAGTCATTTAATATAAACACACAGGCCAGGTAACGACAATGACAACAATGACGAACAGCTCACCACTTGAAACTATCTATCTTAAAGATTACCAGCCACCGACGTTCCTGGTGGAATCGATTAAGCTTCACTTCTCTTTGCAGCCGGAACGAACGTTGGTTACCAATACGATGCGGCTGAAACGGGCCGCAGAGACCTCGACTAAACAACCTTTACGGCTTGATGGACGTCAGTTGGAATTAATCAAGGTGACCCTTGACGACCAGCTTTTGGCTGCCGATCAATACCGCGTTGACCAGGAGAGTTTGGTTATCGAAAACCCTCCGGCGAAATTCACGCTTGAAATTGTTACTGCTCTCAACCCCAAAGGCAACACCAGTCTGGAGGGTCTTTACGCCTCCGGGTCGATGTTTTGTACGCAGTGTGAAGCACATGGTTTCAGCCGGATCACCTATTTTCCTGATCGGCCCGATATCCTGACCTGTTTTACGACCACGATTGAGGCTCCACAAAAAGAGTTTCCCGTTCTTTTAAGTAACGGTAATTTGATTGATCAAGGTACCTTGGCCGACAATCGTCATTTTGCCGTCTGGCAGGATCCCTTCAAGAAGCCAGCCTACCTCTTTGCCTTGGTCGCCGGCCAACTGACGACCTTACAAGATAGCTTTATTACGGCTTCCGGGCGCAAAGTCGCGATTCACTTTCATGTTGAGGATCAGAACCGCGACAAATGCGCGCACGCCATCGCCGCGCTAAAAAAATCGATGCGCTGGGATGAAGAGGAGTATGATCGCGAATATGACCTCGACCTCTATCAGGTGGTTGCGGTTGATGACTTTAATTTCGGGGCGATGGAGAACAAGGGCCTTAATATTTTCAATTCAAAGTATGTTTTGGCCCAGCCCGAAAGTGCGACCGACAACGATTACGAAGCCATTGAAGGAGTGATTGCCCACGAATACCTGCATAACTGGACCGGTAACCGGATCACCTGCCGGGATTGGTTTCAGTTAAGCCTGAAAGAGGGCCTGACCGTTTTTCGCGACCAGGAGTACGGGGCTCAAGCCTACCCCGGCGGCGGCCGCCGGATTCGCGAGGTGCGGCGCTTGCGCAATTTTCAGTTTCCCGAAGATGCGGGCCCCCTGGCCCATCCGGTACAACCCAAAGAGTACGTCGAGATCAACAACTTCTACACCTGCACGGTTTACGAAAAAGGGGCTGAAATCATCCGCATGTTACAAACCCTGCTGGGCGTCGCCTTTCTTGATTTGCGTGTCTACGCCATCCAGCGCGTGCACATCGCCAAAATGCTTTTGCAGCTCCTGTGTTTTTATAATTACATCGTTAGTGGTCACTTCGTCTCAACCTCCTCTCGAGCAAACTTACGCCCTTGGATAAAATCATAACAATAATCAAATAGATAATCGCGACCGCAATCAGCGGCATAAACGCGTCGTACGTTCGCCCTCGGATTATGTCGGCGCCTTTCGTGATGTCCTGCAGTGCGATATAACCGACAATCGATGTTTCTTTCAGCAATACTATAAGCTCGTTCGCAAGCGGCGGAACAGAATTTTTGAACGCTTGCGGCATAACGATTTTTGTCATCGTCTGGGCATAGTTAAACCCAAGGCTTCTGCCTGCTTCAAA
>JAUVDU010000081.1 GCA_030595135.1 Deltaproteobacteria bacterium
GAAACAATGGTTTCGGCCCAGATATTATCACCTTTCTTCTCTAACCCCCAAGGGCTGTTAAACATGGCCAAAGCGAGCCGCGCTAAAGCTTTGATCTCACCATTAGAAAAAATACCCGAGATCAGACCATCAGAGCCAATACTCACCCCAGAGAGCGAGCCCGCCGGAAAACCGTCTTGAGTTTGGGAAAACGTGGCCGAAGAGTCGGCATACTGGGTTGTCCCATCCAGACCGCTTCCCCCCTCAGTGGTACTGGTACCAAAGTCGATATCAATCTCCTGCATCAAAGTTGCGCCTCCGGCAAAATTGAAATAGACATCGTTATGCCCGGTCTCACCCTTCAAGGAACCATTCGGATTAAACTGCAAAATCCCGCCGGAGCCAACCTCCATAAGCCGAGCACTGCCATCGTCATTGGGAATTCCATTATCAAGATCGGAACTATTCATCACCGCATGCCACTCCCATTCGTTACTCCCTAATTTTTTAAAATAAACAGTTACAGTATGCGGAGAGCCCAAAGTGTCGTAGACATTCATAGCTGTAGAATAGGTTGCGGCCGTAGGGTCAAAAACCGTATTTGGGGAAAACACACTTTCAATACTTCCAGCACTGGTAATCGAAAAACTGGTTACCGTTTTCGTATTGTTATGGTCATATTCACTGGCAAAACCAAGTAACTGTTCGGACGATGTTCGCTCATCTTCCCATTTAAACCGAATATCATTACCATCCGAGTCGGAAATTGTAAATTTTCCCGTCACATCATCATAATCAACCGAAAAAGTAGCACCAGCCAGAGCGACACCAGCGGCTGTTGATGTGGCACCGTTCAAAGCTGTTGCCAAAGCTGTTGCCATAGAATCTACCGCAGGAACTCTATCCGTACCATCACTTGCAAAAAGAGTCGTATAGGGGTCAGCCTGAACCTCAATATTAGCTTGATATTCTGTTATAGTGCCACCTACATCAACATTAAAAATAATCGTATTATTATTATTGTTGACATAGAAAAGCTTATCACTAAGTCGAGGTAACTGATCGGAAATAAAATTAGTTCCATCTGCAATTACGATATCGTCAACAACATTATTGGCAGGATCATCCCGATCCTTTATTTCCAAGCCGAGCACTTCCCGCATTGACATATCCTCAGGATCAGCCGGAGCAACAGCAGTATCAGTAGTAACATTCAGAGTAATGTCCCCTCCTGTGTTATTCGCAAAAGTAAACTTCCCCGTTACATCACTATATGTAACCGTAAAATCAGTAGGAGTTGCAACACTAAAATCGGGATGTTTCTGAATTTTATCCTGCAGTTCATTGGCCAGAGTTTCGCCAGTATAAGTACCGTTAATCAGGGTAACAACAACATCGCTGGTACCGTCATTAAGGACAAAACGATTATTATAATCATTAAGTACAAATTTGGTTTCAGCGGTTGAATCAAGATTCGCACCCAGACCAACTTCACTCGTCTGCTTACTTGATGATGAGACATCGGAAATATTGATATCACCAATATCGCCAGCCGTCTGACCATCTTCGTTCACTTTCCATCCCTGTACTGCAAGACCGCTGCTATTGACCATCAGACCGTCTTTGTCAAAGATAAAATCTCCGGCCCGGGTATAGAAATTGGTACCACCATCGGCAACAATAAAAAATCCATCGCCATCAATTGCCAAGTCGGTTCCGCGAGTTGTTGTCTCAAATGAACTCTGGGTAAACAAGGTAGAGATACCTCCAGTTGTCGCCCCGCGTCCAATTTGACCGGCGGAGCCACCACCGAGACTACTGCTGACAATATCTTTGAACTGGATACGTCCCGATTTAAATCCGATCGTGTTACTGTTGGCAATATTATTACCAATCAGAGAAATTGCATCACTATTGACATTTAAGCCGCTGATTCCGGCATAAAGAGATGTAAGAGCCATAACTGCCTCCTTCTTTTAGTTTAAATTGAATTAATTAATTTTTAAATTTACTATTTTTTATTAACACTGTTTTCAGGAAACTGCTTTAACCCCTAAAACCTGATCAATTCCGACCCGAGTCCCATCAACCAACACCAGCACGGTATTGCCATTTTTAGGATCGGTCTCAACTCCTCGCACCTCACCTCCACCATTTACCGACGAAGCCACCAACTGACCCAACTCATCCCGGGCAGTCATCTCAAAGGTATAGCGACCTTCCGCCAGGGCATTGCCATCGGCATCCTTACCATTCCAATTGAAACTTTGCGGGCCCAGATCGTAATAACCAAGTTCCAAAGTCGCAACCCGACCTCCTGCATCATTATAGATGTCGATGACCACTTCTTGCGCGTTATCAGCCAATTCGAATTTTAACGGAATGGGCTGTCCATCACCATTGATCGTTGCCGAACCGGATCCACCACCATCAAATTCGACCGCTTTACCAATCATATCAAGGGCACTCAAACGATTTAAAGTAGCCGAATAATCCTGTAAAAGCATAAGATTGTCGTTCATGGAGGTTTGTTGTTCCAAAGAACTGAACTGCGCGAGCTGAGCCGTAAAGTCAGTTCCACTCATAGGCTCCAGCGGATCCTGATTTTTAAGCTGCTCGACCAAAAGAAGTAAAAAAGCGTCCTTGCTGACATCATCCTTATTTTTCACGGGAACGGCAAAAGGATCGCTGTAACTGGCACCTTCCACGATACCAACGGTGGAGTTAAACATTGTCATGATTATTACCTCTGTATAATAAATTACTGCGTAAATTCTGGGGACACAATCCCGATTTCCTTCGGAGAATCGGGTTATGTCCCCAGAATTCACTGAAATCCATCAAAATCAGGCTCTTTTCTACCTACGCTGAATAGTTACCTTTTTAGTTTCTCATAATCCGGGTTAGGCCGTTATATGTAGAGAACCCGGAAGCTCCCCTCTGACTGCGATCTCTGGAGGAAGATTTTCAGACACCTTGACAGAGTCTTCATCTCCACTCTCACCACCGGTCGACCCCGCAAAACCGGAATCAGAATGCGAAAAACCATCTCGGTGATATTGCCGCCAGGCATCAGCACTTTCCTGATGTTGATCGCCAACTGTAACCGATGGCCCATCCCCTGATTTTGGCGGAGTCACTTTAATGTCAATATCTTTCACGTCGATACCACGTTGGGCTAAACCATCACGTAAACTATCCATCTTACGCAGCATTGCATCTTTTACGTCAGACTGTTCAACCATGAAAGTGGCGACTAATTGCTGATCTCTCAACACCAATTTAACATCAATCTTACCCATACTTTCAGGCTGTAATTTGATTGTAATCGTCTGCCGACCTTTAACCTGACGGGTCAAATTATTCTGAATTTGATCAAGAAGATTCTCATCGCTGACCGGCAACGGCTTTGCCGAAAAAATATCTCCACTATTTTTCACCAAACCAGCTTTTCCGGTTTCGAGGTTACCAATGACCACTTCATCTGTCTTGGAAAAAGAATGACCGAGATCTGATTTCTCTTTTGCTCCAACCTGGGTCGATGTCGACGAACTGAATTGTTCAGCAAAAATATCCTTATTTGCCTCTGAAAAAGAGAGTTTTTCACCAACACCTGCGCCGGCATCGGTCTTTGCGTCAGAAAAATTCATCAAATTTTGTTCGCCCTGAGCGAATATTGACTGACTTTCCCGAGCCCGTCCCTGAAGATGAGCAGTGCCTGCTTCACTTCCGGATAAAGATACGTCACGACGCCCTCGACCAAGACGAACTCCTCGGTTTTCCGGTTTGGCTCCGGCAACAGTGCCACTCAACTCATTATTAATCCGGATCTGAACATCTTCAGGAATATCGATAACAGTGCTACCGTTCGCAGAAACGTTACTTTTTGAAGATGAAACATCCAACTGAGGCTCTAAACCATCTTTTTGCGGATGGTTAACAGTTAATCCGGATGAATCGGCAACGTTGATAACTGGCGGCTGATGAATCTCCCCCTGACTTTGATCTTGTTTCACATCGTTAGAGTTTACAACAGAAGCCTTTGTTTGAACAGATTCCGGCTCAGCCCCTGATTCCAGCTCTGAAACCACCTCTATTGAAGAAGAAATAAGGTTCGACTCGTCACTTAAAATTGATAAAGATTCGCTCTTTTTAGTTAAATCATTGACAAATTCGTGATCGTCAAAATATTTTATTTCATTTTCATTCACTGCCAGGTCTCCGGCAGCAGATATATTTGAAACTGAACTGATAGATGTTAAGATTTCACTGTCTTTAAAAAACTCACCATTTTTCAAAGTGAACTCATCGTCTACAACCCCACCTTCCGAAACCGAGAGCTGTTTTTCCAGATCATCAAATACAGAATCGTCTTCCGCAACCACAGATTTCCTTTCGATCAAGCAATCACCTTCGACTACCTCAACCTGTCCCCCAACAACCGGATCTGTAACAAACAGTCTTTGTGATTCATCATTACGACTTTCATCCCCAGCCAACAAATTATTTTGGTGTGGCTGATTAGCCACCTTTTTCAATAAATCATTTTCAGAAAGCAGGTCACCCCGGTTTTCCAATGAGCCTGACAACAGAGACCGACGACCAAAACCCTCTCCATCCATACCTTCATTTCCAGCTTCAACAGTCTGTGGAACGTCCTCAACAACTTGTAGATTTTCCCCAGCAATTTGGGAAAGTTCCTCCACAAAAGATATTTCTTCAATCACAGCTTCTTCAGATGGTACTTCTTTAAACGCTAAACCCTGAAAAAGACTCTCCACATCAATTTCAGCACTTTCATCTTCGGAATCATCTTTGCCGACCTGGCTCTGTTCACCATTTTCATCTCTCTTTTCGGATTCGACCTTAGCCGTCTGTTTTCCATCCTGATTAACCGGTGCAACAAACTTATTTTCCGCATCAACCTCAATTCTCTCTTCCTGTCCGGCGAGAACCCCGGCGAATCCGCCTTCGGATGTTTTGTCGGATCGAAGCTCTCCCTCTCGACCTTGATTCTTCCCTGAACTCGGTTCAGCTAACAATGCTAATTCAATATTTACCACAACTGCACCTCAGTTTATGTACTGCAAAAATTTGGTGGCCCGATTATTAGTGTTCTGATAAGAGCACTAATTTGTGGATCTTGCAGTTACTTTTGGGTTGCGGGAACAATTCCCACATTAGTAATTCTATTCTACAGGTTTAAGTTCAGTTATAGCCCGCGAAATTGCAACCGCCCGCTCCGCCTCGACCGCACTCAAAAGTTTTGCTGATTTTTTAGGCGACATTCGCAAAATCACCTCAACAGCGTACTTTAACTCCAGTTTTCTTAACAGAGGAGCGGCCGCAGCCGGTTTCATGGCTGTATAGACAGCAACCAATCGACTAAGATCCTCCTCTTTCAAAGATTTGAACTCTTCCAACATTTTTTCAACCGAAACCCGAATTTCCTGCATTTCAAGTTCCTGGCCCCGGAGCTCTTTTTGCAACATTTCGATACGTTTATTTTTTTCATCCAGTGCGGCCTCACGACGGTTAAGCGTCGCCTCTTTCTCTTTTAAAAGTGCCGCTAAATCGAGCAAACTTTCATGCTGACCAGCTTCTTCCGCCATAAGAGGCATCGAAATCACCACCGACACAATTATGATAGAGAACAGCAACAATATTTTTATCTGCTTTATAAAATGGAAAATCTGCCTGCTAAACAACGATATTTCTCTTTTCATCACAAGTTGACCATTACAATAATTTGCCAATAAAGGAAAAAAACAATCCGAATCCGAGCTGACATCAGAGCTGGCATCAAACTAAAATGCAACTATGATACCAACCTTATAAAAGGAATTTATCTACTCGTTAAAAAACTTAACAAGGCAATGTAAACAGCTAAAATTAAAGGCTATTATTTAAGCAAACAGACGACTAGTAGTTTTTTTAAGAATATTTGATTGCGAAATACAACAAGGCAAAAGAGAGCCCTCGGAAGAGGGAAAAGGAGGTTAAGGGAAAAGATTGCCGGGTTTTAAAAATGGCAATTATTTTTTCAGGCGAGCTGCGCGTATAACGGCAATTTCATCAAGGTTGCGAAGTTCAAGTTTATCACTCTCCAGTTTATAGGCCTGAAAGTGCTTTTCCCGAACCCGTTCCAGTAAACGGCGCTCCTTGACACAAATAAGAAGAGCCTCTTCTTTTGCCGATCTCTCCTTCGCGGTTTCTTCCACAAGGTGCCGGGCCGCATTGACCTCATGCATCAATTTAACTTCACGAAAACGAGCCAGTTCCATCTCTTCAACCGGCAGCCCCTTCTTCAGAGCCGCTTGGCTATCCAGCAATTCCCCACTCTGCAAAGCCTGCAAATGTTTAAAAGTATCTTGCACTTGCCGCAATTGTTCAGTAACTTCAGCCAGTGCCAGAGCCGCATTCTCTTCGCGAATCAGCCTATGCTTTAAAACTACTTCCAGAGAAAATTTAAACATCTCTCACCAATTTGGAATAATAAGGTAACTATTCAGCTAACCCGTAAATTCAGAGGACACAACCCCGGTTTCCTGCGAAGAATCAGGTTATGTCCCCATAATTTCCTGAAGTCCATCAATATTCGGTACTTTTCTACTTACGCTGAACAGTTACTCAGGAATAAAGATTGACAAATTATAGATGATAACGTAAATCAGCCCCCGACATTCCCGGCCCCATAACGCCATCAACCCTGATGAACTCGTAAAAAATCACGGGATGGCTAAGTAAAAATTTCGATAGACAAGATGTTGTGGTTTTCCAGGCGCGAGACCATACATCTAGTATGTCGAGTGTCTGGGAAAACACAACAACACAGGATATCGGAACTTTTACGCCCCGTAGGAAGTGCCCTTGGGGTGCGACGCCATCAACCCTAACAAAAATTCAAGAGGAAGTATAGCATGATTGAAAAAACTTTATCTATTATTAAGCCCGACGCCGTCG
>JAUVDU010000022.1 GCA_030595135.1 Deltaproteobacteria bacterium
ACTGGTCGTCGACAGCAGCCAACGTATCGCCCTGAAAGCTTTTTACTACATGGAGAGTTTTCTCGATACTTTTTTTCGCAAACAATCGAAGGAGAGCTTCAAACCTCTGGCCGAGAGCAAAGCCGTCGACCAGTTCATTAATGAGCAACAACAACGTTTAGGCTTCACTTTAGCCGAACAGCAACGCTGCATCATCACCATGATCGGCACCGGCAAGCGGCGCCTCTATGCTCTCTCAGGCTATGCCGGAACCGGAAAATCAACCATCGCCAAAACTATTCTCGATTTCTTAAGCCAACATTTTTGTGATCGTAAAGATATCACCTGCTGCGCTTTCACCGGCATGGCTGCGGCCCGGATTCGAAAACTCACAGGTTACCAGGCTTACACCATCCACTCACTGCTCAAATACCAAGGCGACAACCGCTTTGAGTTTAATCGTGACCGCCCCCTGCCCTACAAAGTGATACTTCTTGACGAAGCCGGCATGGTCAACAGCCAAATCTTCTACCGCCTGTCCCTGGCGGTGGCAAAAGAGACTATTTTCATTTTGGTCGGCGATCCGGCTCAGCTGCCGCCCATCGGGGCCGGTAATGTTTTTGCCGACATCCTCAATAAAAAATATCTTGCTCATACCTCTTTAACCCAGATTTTCCGCCAAAGTGAAGATTCGGTTCTGGTTCATTTCGCCAATATTGTCCGTAAAGGAGAGATACCGCCCGACTACGACCAGACCTATAAGGACTTTATCTTCATACGTGAAGACATTCCCAACTATTTTCAGTTGAAAAAAGAGCTCCCGGAAAAAGAGTTGCGGGAAATTCGCGGGCAGTGTAATGAGCGGATTCGCCGGTTGATTATGGAGTTGGCGGCCAAGGCCGTCAAGCGCCTGAAATACCCGACCTGGGATTTTCAGGTTTTAACTCCGGTACGGCGCGGCCCCTTGGGAACCGAGCTCTTAAACCATCAATTGCAAGAAGTCTTCAACCCGCAAAGTCAATACCAGACGATGCGTTTCGGCACGATTTTCAAGGTTGATGACAAGGTCGTCCACCTGCAAAACAAGGATATGGAGTGCGCCTATTATCGCGCAGGCTTTAAACCGAGTCAGTCGGCCGACTGGCGCCGCCAGCGTATATTTAACGGATTCGTCGGTATCATCAAAGAGATTGATCTGGATAATGAGCTATTTTATGTTGTCTACCCCGGCCCCTTAGTGGTACGCTACAATTTCGACCATATTCGCGACATTATCGATCTCGCCTACTGCTTGACTGTCCACAAAGCCCAAGGCAGCCAATACAAGTATGTTGCTATTCCTTTAAGCAACAGCCATTTTATGATGCTCAACAACAAATGGTTCTATACCGCAATTACCCGAGCCGAAAAAAAGGTCTACCTGATCGGCCAGCAATTTGCTTTAAAAAGAGGCTGTACAAATGTTGAAGCAGCCATCCGCAATACTTTTTTATCACTTGATAAATCAGGAGTTAAGAATGAGCTTGAGTAAAAAAAGAATTAACAAAATTTTAAGTAGAATCATGATGGCCTTAGGCATCGTCTTTCTACTCTACGTCGCGGTCATGTATTATTTATATTTTTTTACGAATTGGCAAAAGATATGAGCAAGGTTCAAGAATATTTTTACTCTCCCGCAGATCGTGAGCTTTTGCGATCCAACAAGCTTGAAACATTCAGCAAATTATGGCAAGCTGAACTGAACTGGTTTGAACCACCGAACTATCGGCGGTCGGGCTGGAGCGGTGCGGCCCGTTATGAGTTACGACAAGAAAATGGTGAGACGATCGGAGTTTTTATTAAACGCCAGGAGAACCATCTCCGCAGAACCTTGCAATACCCCCAAGGCTGCCCGACCTTTCGTATCGAATGGCAAAATCTTAACAAACTGACAAAATATCAGGTCGAAGTTCCACGCCCGCTCTATTACGGCGAACATTATGAAAATGGGAAACCCCAGGCGATCTTGATCACTTATGAATTAAAGGGATTTTCGGCTCTGGATGAGTGGCTCCGGGGAGACCAGTGTCAAGGCGGGAATCAACATTTGCGACACGACGTACTACCAGCGATTTCTGATGTCGTGCGCCGTTTTCATGATCATCGCTTCCGCCACAACAGTCTCTACCCCAAACATATCATGCTCAAGGTACGCCAAGATGGCAACCTGACGGCAACCGATGTCAGTCTCATTGATCTGGAAAAATCACGCCGAGTATTCTATCCTATGGGGGCCCGTATCCGCGACCTGGACACGCTGATGCGGCGTTGCCCGGAGTGGACAAACCATGAAAAGGATCTTTTTTTAAACTACTACCTTAAAGCCGGACTCGAACACCTGCCCCCAGCCCAACTCGCCGATGAACTCTGGAAAGTTCCACTCGTCAAATGGGTTAAACGAAGAATTGCCGCCAAGCTGAAAAATAGAACGTAACTTTCAGCGTAAGTAAATAAGCACCATACATTGTTGTATTTCAGCAAATTCTAGGGACATAACCCGATTCTCCTAAGGAAACCGGGATTGTGTACCCTGAATTTGCGGGTTAGCTGAATAATTACAAAAGATCAAAAAGTCAGAGCTTTCTGTAACATCTCCATAACCATCGCGCCGCCCTTCTCCTTGACATAATCATAAACTACCGGCGTAAACTGACCAAGCATCTCACTATCCATACCCAGATCTTTAAAACTGCTCAGCAAACCAGCACTCCCTTCAAGAGAAGAACCGGCCTTACCTCCCAACATTGATGCCGCCCCGCTAACCAACCCCTTACTCGCACCAGGTTCGGGAGCTGAGCTTTGGAGTGCATCGGCTTCAGGAACAGAATCCGACAACTGTTTATAGTCACTTTCAGTCATCCGGCTTTGGGCAGTTTTAAATATTGCCCCGGCACCGCCTTCGGCCTGTTTTTCAGTAACTCCCAATTTACTGACCAACATACTAACCAGCCCCATATCCAGAGCCATCGCGGAAGCCGGCAACAGAGTCATCAACATAACCAAACAAATGACCATGCGCAAACTGAAACTTAATTTTCTCATCTCTTTTTCTCCTTTACTGTAGAGATTAATCAATCAAATAAACCAGCAAAAGTAATTCGACAAACTTAATCTAAATAGTCTCAAAAGTCCAGCAGTTTTGCGGCCACGACATTACCCAAAGCCCAAATAACGTCAAGCTGAAACATCTGCTCAATATTTTTATCGAAGAGATACAGAGCCCGCGCGGGAAATTCATCGTCCTCCTCCCAGAGGGCGACGATCCATTCAAGTCCGGGGAAGATCGTAAGAGAGAGGGCGAATTCGCCAAAATCAGCTGGTTTAGCGCCCCACTTTTCGCCTTTTCCCAACAACTGCGAACCATCCCGGGCAAAGTGTTGGGCAATAAGAGCGGAAGCCATCACATGCGGGCCGCGAAAAAAAGTAGTCCCGCCGGTCAGATGAAATTCATTAACCAGTTCCACGGTTTCCGGTATCTGTCGGCCGTCTGCAAGGTAGTCGAGCAGAGCCATGACTACCAGCCCATCCTGATAAGTGGGCTGCGACCCTTGGCCGTCGTCAAATAAGATATTAAAGGTTTCCGGTTCAAGCCTGAGACGGCGGTTAAACCAAGGCAGTTCGAGCCCATCACCTAAAACCCGGACAGAAGGAAACACTTCGCCCGCATTTTCCGCCACCAAGCTCTCTAGCTTCCGCCACCAAACTGAATTAAGTTGATCAAAACGGGAATATTGACTGTTTTCTTCGGGGTCTAGGAGGCTGCCCGAGAATAGCAATTTTTTCTCAAATCGAGGCATGCTCATAAAATTACCACAGGCATATGTATAATATTCCGAGGATAATTTTTTGAGCATAATGATGAGTTGGGGGAAAAGGGCATTTTCGGTCGGCCTCCTACCGGAAGAACGTTATCAGTTGCAACCTGCAAGTTCACAATAGAACCTCAATCTTTTGCTCTTTACCACCTCTTTCAATAAGCAGTTCAACCGTCTCACCTTTGCTCTTTTTCAAGAGCAGGAGCGAGAGATCAAGCGGCTCCTCGAGGTTGTTTCCGGCACAAGTTATTATCAGATCACCAACCTTAAGACCATACTTTTCCGCTGCACTCCCCGCTGCAACCATGACAATCTCAATCCCCCGATCCGCATCCTTAAGCCCGACTCCGAGCTTAGCCTGTTGATCCTTGAGGTTACGATAGGGTACGCACCAGAGATAGTCACCAAGATAGAGAGGCAGATCCGGGAAATCGACATCCATGGTTCGGCGCTCATTCTCAACTAAAACAATCGGGGTATGGGTCAAAAGAATACAGTAAGGAACTTTTTTTCGTTGGAAAACCCGGCGCGGCAGACCGTAGCCCCGGGCGACATGAAAACCTCCGGCGATAACCACCAACAATTTCCCCTCCCCGGCCGAACTCTCAAGGTAGGAAGCAATGTTATCAGCCATGGTCTCTTCCCAAAGCTGATGAACTTTAAGGAACTTGCCGATATCACCATGACCCTCGACATGACCGGCAAACATCGCCTGTAAAGCCTGCTCCTGATACGGATCATCCAGCGATTGTGCCGGATTTTCGAGTAAACTCTTACCCATACCGGATGATTTCAGCCCCTGCATAAAGGCCATTTTCTCATGCCGACTAACGTTTAAAGCCCGCACCGGAATCCGTTGCGACTGCAAAAAAGCAAAAATCTCCCGGTAGTAGACAAAGTCAGCCAGACTCCAATCGTCGGCAAACAGACGGATAAAATCATCCTCGGAAAGTTCTCCGGCCAGCCATTGGTCAACTTTTTCCTGGTTGACATGCGCCAACATCTCAAAACCGACCGCCAAACGCTCCGGGAAACGTTGATAAAGATTTTTGACCACCTGCAACTCGACCTGATGATCATAGATATTATCATGCCCCTCACCGATATAGACAATCTGTTCATTAGCCAGAAGTGAGAAGAGTTCAGGCCGGGTCAACCTCATCCCGGTCGGCAGATGAATTATTTCATCACGTTGCATCGTGTCGGGATCAACATAAGGAGACCCATCAACCATAATTCGGGATTGTCGAGAACCGCAGGCGGTCAGCAAAAACATCGCCAGCAACAAGAAAAAAGGTAAAGGGAAAAATTTCAAAATTTAGGTTCTCCTTGATTTAATTATTGCCATTAGTAATGTTTTACTGGTAATGAGCGAGCATTTTACAATTTTTATTACAATTTGAGAATCTATTGCGTTTACAAAAAAAACCACCCTTATATTACGGTTGGATTATCGTTGCCACCTCTTTTGTCACGCTCGGAGTGGCCTTTGGGGTCTGGTACTCATTCTCGGTCTTTTACATTGCCATCATTAATGATTTTGCCTGGTCACGGGCAACCACGGCCGGCGTTTTCTCTCTCTTTACGATCTCGCACTATCTCTGTGCCTTCCTGACCGGATGGCTAATTGATCGTTTCGGCCCCCGTTTGGTGATCCCGGCCGGGGCCTTGTGGCTGGCCGTATCCTTGAGCCTACTCACAAAAGCGCAGGATATTTTCGATTTTTACCTGGTTTACGGAATCCTTGCCGCCATCGGCGTCAGTCTCATCGGATTCGTCCCCCATGCGACCTTTCTCCCCCGTTGGTTTGTTCGGCGTCGAGGGCTGGCCTTAGGGCTGGCCATGGCCGGAGTCGGGGTCGGTATGCTGATAGTGCCCCCGGTCATGCAGCATCTAATCAGTACCTACAACTGGCGCTACGCCTACCAAGTACTAGCTATCATAGTGCTTTTCATTATTCCAATCAATCTCTTTTTCCAACGTCGCGACCCACAGCAAATCGGTCTGCGGCCGGATGGTGCAATCCGGCCGGCGAACCAGTCCAGCTCCGTCGAAAGAGAAAGCAAGGAAGGCGCTGTCATCATTGACCAAAAATGGGCCGCCATTGAATGGACCAGCGGCAAAGCCTTGAAAACCAAGCGTTTCTGGTATCTAGCCGCAGCCTTTTTTCTCGGCCCATTTGCCATTCAAGGAGTTCTTTTACATGCCGTTGCCGGCCTCGTCGATGGCGGCATGACAGCCCAAATGGCAGCCTTCACTTTCGGAATTCTGGGCATCTGCGGTTCAGTCGGCAAAATAACCTTAGGCTTTTTCGGCGACCGCTGGAACCGCGAGACCGCAAACACCATAGGCATGGCCGCAGCTACCATAGGAGTTCTGGCCCTGGCCGGAATGCAGCTGTTCCCCCACCTGCTGCAACAACTACTACCCTGGATTTTTGCAGCCGGGTTCGGCTTCGGTTATGGTGCGGCCGCCCCCCTCTATCCCTCAATTGCCGCAGATATTTTTCAAGGTCGTCATTTTGGCCGGATTTTCGGCCTGCTTTCGTTAAATTTAGGTTTTGGCGGGGCCGCCGGAGCCTGGTTTTCCGGCCTCATCTTTGATCAGACTGGTTCATATCTCACTGCTTTCAGTTTCGATATCATTGCCCTCTGGCTCTCCTGCCTCTGTTTCTGGCTGGCCGCCCCGCGCCTGATCCGTCTCAGCCGCAGTCACAAAGTTGTTCATCACTGATACTGATTTGAAAATGGATAGTTGACAATTTCTACCATTGTCACTACTTACATTAAACATGAAGAAACATTTCACGAAAAGCATTAGTCAAGACCTCTTTTTTAGAATGGTAGGTTTCGGCATCGGGATGGGAATAATCTTCCCATTTTTCACCTATTTTCTTCTGGACATACCAACCCATAAAGTCTTCAGCCCCCTCTTTTTTTCTCTCTGTATAGCCGCCGGCATTGCCGTTGGCCTGTGCAACTACTATCTCTTCAAAATGGTAGTTGACATTTATCTTAAACGTATCCAGTCAAAGCTTACGGCCTTTCGCCAAAACCTGGAAAACATATTCTGGAAAGACGGTAATGACTTCGATCCCGAAAAATATTATCTAGAAGTTGATTCAGCCGATACAATAGGAGCGATCACCCAAGAATATAACATCTTCATGACTACGTTCTACCGGCTTCTCAAGGCTGAACGAAAAACCGCTAATTTTCTCGAACGCCTCCAGCAAAAAGTCAAGATGAAGGCGATGGCCGAAACTATAGTCGAGGTCTTCAAAGAATATTTCGGAGCTGATGGAGGCTGCCTCTACAGTTTGGAAAGTGGTCGTTTGCGGCAAATTAACAACTGCCATTTAATGATCGACAACGAGGCTCTTGACCAGGATTACTGTTACGATATCATCAAACGGGGAGAAATGGTTGTCTTTGAAGATATCGACAACCTGCCGGTGCGCTTTAATATAGGTATTGGTTCTTTGAAACCAAATGCCATCGCTTACATGCCCCTCATCTACCAATCCCGACCGGTTGGTCTGTGCATTCTCAGTACCAACAAAAAGTTTAAGGCCAATTTTTTCTCACTTGAGAGCCGCAACCTGATTAACCAGGCCGCCCCATTTCTCCACAACAGCATACTTATGAAAAAACTGGAAGTTTTGGCTGCAGTGGATGAGCTCACCTGTCTGCTCAACCGCCGCTACGGCATGAAACGTCTCAATGAAGAATATGAAAGGGCGAAACGACATCAGTTGCCGCTGGCTGTGACGATGATCGATATCGACAATTTCAAACAACTCAACGATACTTATGGACATCAAGCCGGCGATGAAATCCTTAAAGAGTTTTCCGGAATTATTGTAGAAGAGATCAGGGTTACTGAGTTCGCCTTACGCTACGGTGGTGAGGAGTTCATGATCGTTATCCCCGGAGCCTCGGCTATAAACTGCCACAGGGTCATTGAACGCCTGCGCCGCAAAGTTGAAAGCCTGCATGTCCAGTTCCAACAACATAAGTTGAATGTTACTTTCAGCGCCGGCATTGCCGTCTACCCGGGCGAGAACATCACCGACCAAACTCAACTTGTCAATGCCACCGACATCGCTCTCTATCAGGCCAAAAACCGAGGAAAAAACCAAATAGTCATCTATTCATCCACCAGTGCACCGGCAACCCTTAAATCTCAACCCAATACACAGTAAAAGACAAGGTAATCAATTAAATATGTACAGTTTCATTAGCAACATCATCAATGCCATCCGCAGTATTGTAGTGATCGTCCCCAACACCTGTTTCTGGGCTATATTCTGTTGTCTGTCAACCTTCACCCCCTGGTCACGACGCGGCGTCGAATTCGGCGGCAGTTGCTGGGGCTGGATAAATCTACGCCTGAATGGGGTCAAAGTCATCTACCAAGGCCTGGAGAATATCGACCCCCATCAAACCTACATGGTCATCGCCAACCATAAGAGTTTTCTTGATATCTATGCTATTTTCAGTTGCCGGGCTCTCTACTGTCTCTTTGTCGCCAAGCGGGAACTGACAAAGATTCCAATCTTCGGTACGGCTCTCCAGCGCAGCGGGTCGATAATTATTGATCGAGGCAACCGTAAAGAAGCGATCTCACGGCTTAAAGCCCAAGGCAAGATCTTAAAGAGCCGTGAAACCTCAATTGTTCTCTTCGCCGAAGGAACCCGCGGCCCGGCATCTATCCGCTTAGGAAAATTTAAAAAGGGGGGCTTTATGCTGGCATCTCAACTGGATCTGCCGATATTGCCTTTAACCATCAGCAACAGCGGCAACCTGCAACCCAAAGGTAAGGTCGCCATCAAACCAGGCACCATAACCCTGACCTTCAGTCCGGCAATTGAGACACCCAGTTTTGATGAAGGAGTTGACCCTAGAGAAGTAGTGAAAGAGATGAACAAGGTGATGGAAAAAACCAGAGAAGCGATCGACTCACACCTATAAGATGGGGGGGGATAGATCACCTCACACTTTCCGCAAAAGTTCTGAGACTTCACCCAAGAAACCGTCAACTCTCATCTCACCAGAAAGTTCCGGAACCTCTTTCACAATCCGAGCGTCAGCCGCCTGAAACATTCTTTCCCGCCACCTCTGTTGCGCCTGAAATTTTGCCTGCCAGAAAGGGTGGTCGTTACAGAGTTCTAACGGCAGCATCTTGTTCAAAATAAAACCATTGACACCAATGCCGAACTTGGTCAATGAATCGGCGATATTAAGCGCCTGTTCAACCGGCAGACGCTCCGGATTGGCAACCACCCAAGCGGTCGTCTCAGTTTGCAAAAGTTCGATAATTTGGGAGGTCAAATGCTTCCATCTGTTGATCAAAGCCAACGGATCAACCTTGTTGAAAACAGTTTTCACCTTCATATAAACCTTCTGGGCCTGGGTCAGGTGAGTGTAAAATAGCTGCTGAATAAAGAGCAGGTTGAGGGTGGTCACCGTCGGCGCCGTATCCCAAACAATCGTCTGATAATTGCCGGATTGAGCCATCGTCAGAAGATAGTCGAGCATAAACTCCTCCTCAATCCCCGGAGCCCCCTCAATATAGTCGATAATCTCACGTCCGACAGGCAAAAAAGATGACAAAACCGCATAAATTTCATCGGCAAATTTCTCCCTCCATAAATCCAGAACCAGTTGACGCGTTAATTCCACGGCATCAAGATTAGGAGCAACTTCCGTTACTCTCTGGTCAAGTGGTTGAGAAAAGATCTCCGACAGGGAGCCGGAAGGATCAGTGGAAATCAACAGGGTTTTACCGGATTGTGCATACTGCAAGGCGGTCGCAACCGACATGGTCGTTTTCCCGACCCCGCCTTTTCCGGTAAACATCTCTATTTTTGTCATTTTTTACACCTCAACACCTTATTAATTAAGCAAAAAAAAGGTCTCGGAGAAAACCGAAACCTTTTTGTCAAGTCACCAACTATAAACATGAAAAAAGCAAACTGACTATTCCGACATTAACAGGTTAAAGGACTCTTTTAAATAGGCATAACCCGTCCACATTGTGTAGAGAAATGCTATCCAGAGAAAGAAAGTGCCCACGGTATGAGCATCTGCCCCCAGAAAAGGATAATGAATAATCAAAGAGACAACTGCCACAATCTGAAAAATTGTCTTATATTTCGCCATGGCGCTGGCGGCAATAACTACCCCCTTCTCAGCAGCTATCGCCCGCAAACCGGTAATTGCCGTCTCCCGGCAAAGTATCAAACATACCATCCATGCCGGAGCCCGCTGCAAATGAACCAGCATCACCATGGTCGACAACAATAAAATCTTATCAGCCAGAGGGTCAAGCAGTTTACCAAGAGTTGATTCAAAATGATATTTTCTGGCGAGATAGCCATCAAGTCCATCGGTTATTGCGGCTACAACCACCAAAAGTGCCGTCAATAGATTCAACCAACGGCCATCAAAATAGAGCAAAATTATAATCAGGGGGACAACAAGGATACGACTACAGGTTAAAAGGTTCGGCATATTGGATGGTTCGCTCAATACCGACCGAACCCTAAGCAGAGAAGGAGAAATAAAATTCTTGCTCAAATCCGAGAACTTATTATTCAGAGCCATTTTGGTTAATCCGTTCTTTAAGGTCTTTGCCAACTTTAAAAAATGGTAGCCTTTTCTCACTGACTTGGATTGATTCGCCGGTTTTCGGATTACGACCGGTATAGGCTTTATAGTATTCAATATGAAAACTGCCAAACCCCCGTAACTCAATGCGATCTTCATCAAACAGAGCTTTTTTCATATTATCAACGACCAGATTGACAATTGTTTCAGAAACCTTGAGATTTAGGTCGGAACGATTCGCTAATTCTTCAATCAGCTCAGATTTATTCATAGCAAAACCTTGAAGCCCGATAGTCATACCGGGGCCAAACAGATAATTTTAATTATACTCGAGAACGACGCCAATTACTGCTTAATGCATTCGCACTTCTTAACCATCTTATTTTATTAGCAATATCTAATTGATAATGTCAAGCAATTTTTCCCAGTCCAGTTAACAACTTATTCTTTGCAAAAAATCTAGGAGGCTGTCCGAGAATGCTCTTTTCCCCAGCTCAGCGCACTGCCAGCACTTCCTTCGGT
>JAUVDU010000112.1 GCA_030595135.1 Deltaproteobacteria bacterium
ATCGTGAATTGAGTGATATTTTTCCCCGGTTGAAAAAGTTCTATAAATTTAAGTAATCCTCTTTCAATAATGACTCTACTTGAAATAAAAGATTTGACCCAGCTTTTTAGTGGTATTTGTGCCGTCTCCGAGCTCAACTTAAACCTTGAGCAACGCGAGCTGGTCGGCCTGATCGGCCCTAATGGAGCCGGAAAAACCACAGTCTTCAACCTGGTCAGTGGTTTCTATCAACCAACCCATGGCCAAATCATATTTGAAGGCCGCGACCTAGCCGGGATCAAACCGCATAGGGTTTCAGCTTTAGGTATCGCTCGCACCTTTCAAAATATCCGCCTCTGGAAAGATATGTCGGTGCTTGATAACATTCTCGTAGCCCAACATTATCAGCTCGGCTATGGTCTCGGCAGCCTCTTTTTTCGTACCCCCCGCTACCTTAAGCGGGAACGAGATATTCGCCATCGGGCTCTGGAGTTACTGGAAATTTTCAAGATCGACAAGTTCGCCGGGGAGAAACCCGGCAACCTGCCCTACGGCATGCAGCGTAAAGTCGAGATCGTCCGCGCCCTCTCTTCCGGGCCCAAGCTTCTGCTTCTCGATGAACCGGCTGCCGGATTGCAATCAACCGATGTCAATGAACTAATAACTTTAATAAAATGGATTTTTGACCAATTCGACTTGAGTATCTGGATGATCGAACATCAGATGAAAGTGGTCATGAGTTTATGTTCACGCATTAGCGTAATTGACTTCGGCCGCCTGATCGCCCGCGGCACCCCCGCAGAGATTCAACAGAACCCGGAGGTGATTAAAGCCTACCTGGGTGATGATCAACTATAATGAGTATCATGAATAACCCCCAAATTCCTTTACTTGAGGTTCGAGACCTTGAGGTTAGATATGGCAATATCTCGGCTCTGCATGGCATTAGTTTCACGGTTGAAAAGGGTGAAATTGTCACCTTGATCGGAGCCAACGGAGCCGGAAAAACGACCACCCTTCATGCCATAACCCGGCTTCCGCCTCCCGAGGCGCCGCGTCTTGTATCGGGTGACATTTTAATTAACGGGCAATCGATCATCAAAACCGAACCCCATGATGTCGTTCGCAAACTGCATTGTGCTTTAGCCCCGGAGGGGCGCCATATTTTCGGCAACCTGACGGTTACAGAAAACCTTACTCTGGCCACATTTTCCCGCCCCAAGGGAGATGATCTCAAAAAAGGTTATGAGCACGTTTTCGAACTTTTTCCACGCCTGGCTGAACGCCGCCATCAACGCAGCGAATCATTAAGCGGCGGCGAACAACAGATGCTGGCTGTCGGCCGTGCCCTGATGTCGGGATGCACGTTCCTGATGCTTGATGAACCCTCGATGGGTTTGGCACCATTGCTCATGTACGATATGTTTCGGGCCCTGAAAAAACTCAACCAGGAGGGTATGACTATCCTTCTGATTGAACAAAACGCCAAACTGGCGCTTGATTTTGCCCATCGGGGTTATCTCCTCGAAACCGGCGAAATCATCCTCTCCGGCAACGCCGCCGAACTCCTGAAAAACCCCGATATTCACAAAGCCTACCTGGGACACTAACCTAACAACGAGCGCATCCTGAAGACGGCTTTGTTGCGGCCCGAACCTTTCGCTTTATACAGCATTTCATCTGCTCGCTGGAGAAGCTCATCAAGATTTCCGATGGTCTTATCTGCTTTCGCCACCCCTTCACTGATAGTACAACGAATCAGCTCTCCACTTTCACTCTTCAGTTCCAATTGTTCAACCTTTTCTCTGATCAACTCCAAACTTTCGACGACACACTCTTGATCCGGATGGCGACAGACAACCGCAAACTCTTCGCCCCCGAGACGACCGAAGACCGAATCTTCATCAATATTTTCACCGATAACACCGGTCACCGCCTTGATCACCCGGTCACCGGTAGAATGACCGTAGGTGTCGTTGATCTTCTTGAATTTGTCGATATCCATCATCGCAGCGTACAAGTTTTCTGAACTTTCACTAAATTTGCGATTCGCCAATTCAAAAAATTTACGCCGGTTATAAATTCCGGTCATCGGATCATGAGAAGCCATGAACTCTAACTTTTCAATCATCTCCTGATGAGCCAGCTGAATCCTTACCCGAGCCAGAAGCTCTTTCGGTTTAAAGGGTTTAGTGACATAGTCAACTCCACCCGTATCATAAGCCTTCTCTATCGCATCTTCATCGGTTTTAGCCGTTATAAAAATAATTGGAATATCTTTTGTTTTTTCGTTCTCTTTGAGTTTACGGCAGACCGTATAGCCATCCATTCCCGGCATCATGATATCAAGCAAGATCAGATCGACCTTCTCTTCAGCTACGATCTCCAGAGCCTCCTCTCCCCCGGCAGCTTCAATTACATCGTAATCATTGAGCAGGTCTACCAGAATGTCAAGATTGGCGACGGTATCATCAACCGCTAAAATAGTTCTTGTTCTCACCATCACCTATCACCATCCAGAAGGGCCAACGCGGCCTTAAAATCTCTGGCCTTAAGCCGCCCTTCTAAAGCTGCCAGTAACTCTCTTTGATCCTGATCAATTTGATAATGTTTAAGTCCTTCAATAATTGGTGAGCACTCTCTTGTCCGTCTTCGCGAAAGAGCTATTTTAAGCGCCTCAATTTTTTCAGTATAAATCTCATCACTGATCTCTTCTGCTGACTCACTTTCAACCTCATTTTCAGCTGCCGTATTTATCACTATTTCATCAATAACCTGCTGCAAATCATCATACAATTGCGGCAGCAGAGATTCATCCGGCCGTTCTTCCAGTTCCCGGCATATTTCATTTAAACTCCGGGCTCCGATATTAGCACTCAACCCTTTAAGGGTATGGATAATCCGAGCCGAGCTATCATAATCTTTAAGATCAAGTTTGACCCCTTGAAACTCTTCGATAAAACTTTGCAAAATCTTAGCATAGAGGTTCTCATTACCTGCGAGATGACTTAACCCTTTTTGCACATCGATAAATTGAAAATTTTCAGCTGTGAAAATCGTGGATGCGACCTCAGGAGTTGCCTCTTCTCCGCTTTCCTGACGCCCTTCTCCAGCGGTTCTCCCGGCTAAATAGCGTAATAGTACCTCATACAATTTTTCCACATCAATCGGTTTATTGAGATGCTCATTCATTCCGACAATGCGGGTTTTCTCCACATCACCGGCCATAACATTGGCTGTAAGCGCTATTATCGGTATGTTTTTATCAGTCTTGCGAATACGTTTCGTTGCTTCATAACCATCCATAATCGGCATCTGCAAGTCCATCAGAATCAGATCATACTGTTTCTCCCGACATCGATCAACAGCTTGGAGGCCATCATTTGCGATATCGATGACTATACCACTCCCTTCGAGCAGACCGACGAGGATCTCCTGATTAACAGTGTTATCTTCGGTCAACAAAATCGACTTCTTCCGCAAAACCGGCAACTCATCTTTCAACGTTGCCAGCTCCTGACCTCCATCGAAATGCCCGGTTTTGCCTCTGCCTGAAAAAACTTCTTGCAAAACATCATGAAGAACTGACGGATTGACCGGTTTTTGTAAAAATGTCTGTATGCCGACATCTTTTGCCAAATTAACAATACTCTCCTGGCGAAAAGCACTGACCATTATTACCGTCGGCGGCGGGCCTCCCGTTGAAACACATGAGTTATTAATCAATCTAGTGGTTTCAATACCATCAAGTCCGGGCATATGCCAATCCATGAGGATCAGATCAAAGGGCTTATGACGGCAGCTATCAAGCTTGGCAATGGCGTCCTGACCGGAATCGGCGATTGTGACATCAAACTGAAAAGTACGAAGAAGGTTTTCAAGAACCTCCTGCCAGGTAGAATTATCATCGACAATCAACACCCTTTTCCCGGCAAAGGAAGAAGATTTTTTTTCAGGCTTGGCGACAAATTCAAGTTCAAGCTCAAATATAAAAGTACTGCCCTCTCCCTCCTTTGATTCGACCCGGATCGTGCCACCCATCAGTTCGACTAGCTGTTTTGAGATGGCCAGCCCCAATCCCGTACCCCCATATTTCCTCGTGGTACTGCCATCGGCCTGCGAAAATGAACGAAAGAGCTTATCCTGCAGCTCTTCACTCATGCCGATACCGGTATCCTTAACCTCAAAGCGAACTCGATTCACCCCGGCGCTAAGCACATAAATACCAATTTCCCCATGTTCTGTAAATTTCACCGCATTACCAATCAGATTCGTCAGGATTTGCGAAATACGCAAGGGGTCACCCTTATAATTTCGACCTAAATCAACCCCGTAACTGACAATTAACTCTAAATTCTTCTCCTGCGTTTTAAAACCTACCAGGCCCACTACTGTATCGATAACCTCAAAAAGATCAAAATCGATATTTTCAATTTCAAGTTTACCGGCCTCAATCTTGGAAAAATCAAGAATATCGTTAATAATTGCCAATAAAGATTGCGATGAACTCTCAATTTTTTGCAGAAAATTTCTCTGTTTTTGATCAAGTTCGGTCTGAAGAACCAGGTGGGTCATGCCCATAATGCCATTCATCGGAGTGCGAATTTCATGCGACATATTAGCCAAGAATTCCGATTTTGACCGGGTCGCCGCCTCAGCTCTCTCTTTCGCCGCAAGCAACTCATCTTTTATCTTTTTGGACTCGGAAATATCCCTGGTAACCATGTAAAGCAGATTTTCACCTTTTATGCGTATCTTGGTCAGTGTAACTGAAGCCCAAAACTCTTCACCATCAGCTCTGAGTTGAACCTCCTCATACTTATGAGAACCTCTCTCCATACAGATACTCACCATCTCATGACCTCTACGCAACGAATCCTGGCCATCGGGTTGAGTAGGAGGTAAAAAGCGGGGTATATCAAACTCCACTTGATTATCACACCTGAACATCTCCAGTGCGGCTTCATTACAATCAATAACTTTTCCTTTTTTTATAATTGCCGCCGCATCTGCCGTATGATAAAAGAGGGTTTCAAAAACTTCCTTTTGCTCTTCCAGATCTTTAGTCCGTTCATTTACCTTGTTATCGAGAGTCCGGATGTTCTCTTCAATGGTATCCAACATCCCGTCAAACGTCTGGGCCAGCGTACCTATTTCATCACCAGTACTAATTTTGCTTCTGACACTCAAATCTCCATTTTTCACTAGCAGAGCTTTGCGAGACAAGGTTTCGATCGGATTGAACAGTTTTTTAAAGAAGTAGACACTTATCAATAAAGCCAGCGCAACTAAAACAAAGGATATAAACCAAATATATTGCTTCATTTGATTTGCTGCAGAATTTATCTCACTAAGATAGGCAGAACTACAAATATACCAATCAAATTCCTGGTTATAATCAATCCACGAGACCTTCTCATAAGTATAATTGCCTTTATCGCTGGGTTTATCCCAAGTATAATATAGAGCTTTGACTCCCGATGCATACGCATCGATAATATCATTCAAAATAAAACTATTTTTACCCGGATTTTCAAGTTTGCTAAAATTCTTACCTTCGATATTGGAATTTGGATGGATTATCATGTTTCCGTTAGAATCAAAGATATAGATATATCCAGTCTCTCCGATTGTCGTTGTGGTTAGCAATTTGCGTAAACTGTTAATCAATTCAGTCTTTTTTCTTTTTACTTCAAGTTCGATACTATCGAGATAGATTCCAGTGCCGATTACCCAGCGCCACTCCTTAATAAGTTTAGAATAACTTAGTTTTTCATATAGTTGGTCTTCACTCTTTAGTTTGCGCCAGGAGTAGCTGTGAAAACCATGACCATACTCTCTGGCAACCTGAACCATCGGCGGGACAATCAAGACCCCATTCGGATCTTTTACATTTGACATATCCCTACCCTGCAAGGATGGGTGTCCAATCAGAACTGAGTCGTAATCACTTATAAAAAAATATTCGCTATCTCCATAGCGGAGGTTTTCAATATACTCCAAGGCTTCTTTCTGTTTTTGCCGTTGTACTTCTTGAAGGTAAAATCCGGTACCGATAATCC
>JAUVDU010000071.1 GCA_030595135.1 Deltaproteobacteria bacterium
CAGGCTGAAAAACGGGGTTTTTTGAAGCCGGGTTCGACAATTGTTGAGGCCACTTCGGGTAATACCGGTATCGCCGTCGCCTTTGTTGGAGTCCATCGCGGTTATCGGGTAATTATAGTAATGCCTGAGGATATGAGCGAAGAGCGCAAAAAAATTATTAAGGCACTCGGCGCGGAACTGGTTTTGACACCGGCCAAAGAGAGTTTGACGGGTTCGGTCAGTAAAGTTAAGGAGATTGCCGCCGGTATCGAAAATTCACATATTCTCGGTCAATTTGAGAATCCTGACAATCCCGAGATTCACTACCGTACGACCGGCTCCGAGTTGTGGAAACAGCTCGAAGGTAACGTCGATGTTTTTGTCGCCGGCGTCGGCAGCGGCGGTACATTAGGTGGGGTTGGCCGTTTTTTGAAAGAGCAGAATCCGAAAATTACAGTAGTTGCCGTCGAACCGGAAAATTCGGCGGCCCTCTTGGGTCAGGAGCCGGGCCTGCATCAGATTCAAGGGATTGGTGATGGTTTTGTGCCGCCGGTTCTCGATGTTTCTCTGATTGATGAGGTTGTCACCGTTAGTGATGATGACGCAATTGCCACGGCTCGGAAATTGGCCCGACTTGAGGGAACCATGGTTGGTACCTCCTCTGGAGCCAATGTCTGGGCGGCAATGAAACTGGCGCAGCGTTTCGGCCCGGACAAACGGGTGGCAACGATCCTGCCGGATCGGATTGAAAGATATTTCAGCACCAGCCTGATTTGAAGGAATTTAGCAAATTATGGAACTCTATAACTGCTCTTTAGAAGAGCTCTGGCAGCGTCTCGAAAAGGGTGAGGTCTCCTCACTCGAAGTGACGCGCTCGGTTTTTAAACGGATTGCCGACGTCGACGAAACAATTGCGGCTTATCTTGAAATTGATGAAAAAGGGGCGTTGATTCAGGCCGAAAGTGCCGATGAACGCCGTCGCAAAGGTGATGCTACGACCCCGGTTACCGGAATTCCCTTAGGTTTGAAAGATCTGCTTTCAACCGTGGGTTTGAAAACGACTTGCGGCTCGAAGATGTTGGCCGATTATCGCCCGGAGTATGATGCTACGGTGGTGACTCGTTTACGTGAAGCGGGGGCCGTGATTACCGGAAAACTTAATATGGATGAATTCGCGATGGGTTCATCAACGGAAAATTCGGCTTTTAAACCGACGTGTAATCCCTGGGACAGCGGCCGGGTGCCCGGAGGTTCCAGTGGCGGTTCGACCGCCGCTGTGGCCTCAGCTACGGCAATTGCGACGTTGGGTTCGGATACCGGCGGCTCAATTCGTCAGCCCGCCTCTTTTTGTGGGGTTGTGGGCATGAAACCGACCTATGGCCGGGTTTCTCGTTATGGTTTGATCGCCTTTGCCTCTTCACTCGATCAAATTGGCCCGGTAACTTTAACCGTGGCCGATGCTGCTTTGTTACTTAGCGTCATTGCCGGGCATGATGAGCGTGATTCAACCTCGGTGAATACTCCGGTTCCCGATTATTACGGCAATCTTAAACAGGATATTAAAGGCTTAAAGATCGGCGTTCCCAAAGAGTATTTCGGCGCCGGTCTTGATCCGGAAGTAGAGGCCGCAGTCCGGCTCGGTTGCCGTCAATTGGCTGATGCCGGGGCGCAATTTGCTGATGTCTCTCTGCCGCATACCGATTATGCGGTGGCGACCTATTATCTTCTGGCCACCGCCGAAGCGAGTTCCAATCTCGCCCGTTATGATGGTGTTAAATACGGTTTTCGCGCCGAAAATACGGATGGTTTGCTTGATATGTACCGCACAACCCGGGCTCAAGGCTTCGGAGATGAGGTCAAGCGACGGATTATGCTTGGTACTTATGCTCTGTCGGCGGGCTATTACGATGCCTACTATCGTAAAGCCCAGCAGGTGCGAACCTTGATTACTCGGGATTTTGATGAAGTTTTTGCTGATAATGATATTATTGTCGCTCCGGTTTGCCCGACTCCGGCTTTTGCTTTTGGCGAGAAGATTGACGATCCTTTGTCGATGTATCTTTCCGATATCTTGACGATTCCGGTTAATCTGGCCGGTCTGCCGGCGATTTCGGTGCCTTGTGGTTTTACCAAAAGCGGACTCCCGATCGGCTTGCAGCTGATTGCCAAACCTTTTGCTGAAGAGACCCTTTTGCGGGTGGCCTGGCATTACGAACAGATGGCTGGCTGGGCTGGTCGGCGGCCGGAACTGGTCACAAAGGCGGTGAATTAATTATGGATTATGAAATTGTTATCGGCCTGGAGGTTCATTGCCAACTATTGACCGAGACCAAGATTTTTTGTGGTTGTTCAACCCATTTTGGTAATCCTCCGAATCAGAATACCTGCCCGGTCTGCACCGGGATGCCCGGAGCGTTGCCGGTTTTAAGTCGCAAGGTCGTCGATTTTGCGATTCGGGCCGGTCTGGCGACCGCCTGTGAGATTACGCCAAGCAGCGTCTTTGCCCGGAAAAACTATTTTTATCCTGATCTGCCGAAAGGTTATCAGATTTCGCAATTTGAACTGCCTATCTGCCTTGGTGGCCACCTCGATATTGAGGTCGCCGGAGAGAGTAAGCGCATCGGCATTACGCGGATTCATATGGAGGAAGATGCCGGTAAACTGGTGCATCCTGAACATGAGCACGGTGTCAGTTATGTAGATTACAACCGCGCCTGTGTACCTCTGATCGAGATTGTCAGCGAACCTGATATGCGCTCTGCCGCCGAAGCCGTTGCCTATCTTAAAGCGATGCGTGAGATTATGGTCTATCTTGGGGTTTGTGATGGCAATATGGAGGAGGGCAGCTTTCGCTGTGACGCCAATATATCGCTTCGCCGCTGGGGCGCTCCGGAATTCGGCATTCGGGCTGAATTAAAGAATATGAACTCCTTTCGCAATGTCCAGCGGGCTATCGAATATGAGGTTGAACGCCAGATGGATATCCTTGATGGCGGCGGTCAGGTGGTGCAAGAGACCCGTTTATGGAATGTCGATCGTGGTATCAGCATGTCGATGCGCGGCAAAGAGGAGGCCCACGACTATCGTTATTTTCCCGATCCCGATCTTTTGCCGGTGGTCGTCGATGAAGCTTGGGTCGAGGCTGTCCGCCGGAGTTTACCCGAACTTCCGGTGGCCAAGCGTCAGCGCTTTCTTGATGACTACGCGATTCCTTTGGCTGATGCCGAAGTTTTAACCGCAGACCGGGCCATGGCCGATTATTTCGAGGCGGTCGTAAAACTTTCTTCCTCGCCGAAATTAGCAGCCAACTGGATTATGGTTGAGCTCATGAAATTTCTCAATGACGATAAAACCGATATCACGCATTGTCCGGTAACGCCGCAGGGTTTGTCTGAACTCTTAAGCTTGATTGAAGATGGTACAATCAGCGGCAAGATCGGCAAACAGGTTTTTGCGCAAATGTACAGCACCGCCGATAACAACCCTCGAAAAATTGTCGAAGATCAGGGCTTGGCTCAAATGTCGGACTCCGGTGAGCTCGAGGCCATGATTGATGAGATTATTGTCGCTAACGGTGATAAAGTTACGGAGTATCAGCAGGGCAAAGTTAAACTTTTTGGTTTTTTTGTCGGTCAGGTGATGAAAAAGAGCAAAGGTCAAGCTAACCCGCAAATGGTCAACAAGCTGCTTAAAGAGAAGATCGGTTAAGCTGTGAATCTGTAGATTTTAGTTCAGTGTGACCTGAGTGTCTCACTGGCAGGGACAATTTTGTCCCTCTTTTGATGGTTGTGAGTTCTTCAATGATCTTATTTATATGTTGCAACTATCTGTTTTAAGATATATATTGATATCTATGTAAAGAGTCTTATGGTCATCATGCGGCGCAATCCGGTATCAAGAAGTTGTTGAATTTACTGGATTTAGTCTTTGTCGGAATGACGATTTAAGAGGGGTGCAGGATTTTGCGATGTTCCAACATAGTAGAGATGCCGTATTTAAGGTTTTATGTTGGCCTGAATAATGCTTTGTGTTAGATGTTAAATAGTGATTAGTATTATTAATGACTGTATTAAGTGAACAATTAATATTATAAAGGTTTTTTATTACTGTATGTTTTTTCAAAGAACATTAAAAAAAGAGATATCCTGTGTTGGTATCGGCCTGCATTCAGGAGTCAAGGTCAAGCTGGTCTTAAAACCGGCCCCGGCTGGACATGGAGTCAAACTGCAGCGAGTTGAGAACGGTCAGGTTATGACGACGATTCCGGCAGCTTCGGAATATGTTGTTGACACCTCTTTGGCTACGACTTTAGGGCATGATGGTTTTGTCATCGGAACCGTGGAACATCTGCTTTCGGCCTTTTCCGGTCTCGGCGTTGACAATGCTCTGGTTGAAGTCCACGGGCCTGAAGTGCCGATTATGGACGGCAGCGCTAATCCGTTTGTTTATCTCATAAAGACAGCTGGGGTTAAACGACAGGTTGAGGCTAAATGTTACATGCGCATGACCGGTACCGTGACCGTTAATGATGGTGATAAATGGGCCCGTTTGGGGCCGCAGCCACCCTCTTCCAAAGCCTCCCTTTCAATTATCAGCCATATCGATTTTGATCATCCGATGATCGGTTCGCAAAGTTTTAACTTCTCTTTTTCCGATGTTTCCTATGATCGCCAGATCAGCCGAGCTCGAACCTTCGGTTTTCTCCATGAAGTCGAATGGATGAAAGCCAACAATCTGGCTCTGGGCGGATCTTTGGACAATGCTATTGTCCTTGATGAATACTCCGTGCTTAATGATGATGGTTTGCGTTTTGCCGATGAGTTCGCCCGCCACAAAGTTTTAGATTGTTTTGGCGATGTCAGTCTCTTAGGAATGCCCGTAATCGGGGTGTTGGAGGCCAATAAAACCGGCCATGCCTTAAACCATATGTTGGTTCAAGCTGTACTCGCCAAAGCTGAGGCCTGGGAAAAGGTAACTACCGGCGAGTGGCTAGATAGTTCACAACCAAGCTTCACAGTTCCGCGTCTGGTGATGGATGAAGCTCTGTTTTAACGTTTTTTTATTCGACAAATAAATATATAGTGACAAAAAAAGGGCTCTGAGACAGAGCCCTTTTTTTTGGTTTGTCCGGCATTGCAGGCATTTCCAGCCTGCGGTACGCAGGTGTCATTATATTTAATCATGAAGCTATTCATAAAGCCATTCATCTTTTCTGTTTGACAAATTGTAAATTTCTAATTATATTGACATTGATTTGTTTAATATAGTTGATAATGCTATTCACTGATTGATTCACTTGTAGGGTGATTTTAGGTTATGTCGTCAACCATTAGAAGATATTTGGAGCAGGGGCCTGCTACATCCAGAGAGATTCAGGCTGCTACGGGTCTTTCGCAGGGTTCTGTGTCCCGCAAGCTTAAGAATATGGAATCCGGTATTATTAAGTTGAAAAGTGGACGGGTGCCTCTATATATGGCGACATGTAATGCTTTCGGGGCAAACGACAGGCTTCCATTGACCATTGTCGATGCGCACGGCAACACCGTGCTGGTAGCGCACATTCGGCCTTTAGTTCGTGGTGGTTTTTTTGTAGAACCGGCGACCGGCATATCCTCTTTGCTCCTAGGTGAAAAAGGGAATGGCCTTTATGACGATCTGCCCTATTTTTTAATAGATCTCAGGCCGCAAGGCTTTATCGGTCGGCAGATTGCCGAGACCATTGCGGCACAGTTCGATGATTTCCCTTCCGATCCGCGTCTATGGAATACTAATCATATCGGTCGCTATCTGATAGCCAACGGTGACGATCTTCCTGGTAATTTCAAGTTCGGAGAACCGGCATGGCTCAGGATTCGTCGGAAACCCGAAGCCGTTTCCGACGAAGATTACCCGGCCCTGGCTGATGCGGTTATGGACGGTTTTGTTCCTGGTTCGTCTGCTGGCGGCGAACAGCCCAAGTTTTCTGTTTTTAGCAAGACTTCGTTATCGTATGTGTTGGTGAAATTCTCCCCTCTGGGTGATGATGCCGTCGCTAGGCGCTGGCGGGATATTTTGATTACCGAATTTTACGCTACTGAAGCTATTCACAATCATGACTTTCCGGCGGCTGAAACTCGGTTGCTAGAGCGAGATGGAAGGCTTTTTCTGGAATCGCAGCGTTTCGACCGGTCGGGGGAGTATGGGCGCATGTCGATGATTTCATTGCAAAGTATCGACGCTGAATTTGTCGGTTTGGGAAGCAACTGGCCTAGAGTTATGGATGAATTGCTCCGACTTGATTTAATCAATGGCGCACATTGGTACGACGCGGTCTTTCTTTGGTGCTTCGGTAAGCTTATCAATAATACCGATATGCATTTAGGGAATCTCAGTCTGGGGATCGACGGCAGTGTTTTTCGGCTCTTGCCTGTTTATGATATGTGTTCAATGGGGTTCGCACCCAAAAGCGGCGGAGAGGTTCCTTCTTACTCGTTTACCCCGTTAGAGCCAAATCATAAAAACTTAAATTCCGACACTGTTGGAAATATTGTGACCATGGCCCGTGATTTCTGGGATAGGGTTGCAGGTGATCCGAGGATTTCCCCCGAGCTGGAAGCCTTTTTAAGTGCGGGGAACCCTATTGACCGGATGCAAAAAAAGCTGTCCGATAGCACATGACCAGAAGGCTCCAATTGTCCAGAGGAGGGGTGCATGACCCGAGTTTCAGTCATGTGGGGATTTTTGAGTGTATTGACGACAAAACAGAACAGGAGGTTTTATGCTCGGAGCAATAGCCGGTGATATTATCGGCTCAGTTTATGAGTGGGATAATATCAAAAGTAAAGAGTTTGATCTTTTCAGTCCGAAGGCATTTTTCACTGATGACAGTGTCTTAACGGTTGCCCTGGCTGAAACGATCTTGAATGAAGCTGATTATGGGCAAGTTATGCGGAGCTATTACGGCCGCTATCCTGATGCCGGCTATGGGGGCTCTTTCCACGAATGGGCAAAAGAGCCCGGCACCAAACCTTACAATAGTTGGGGCAACGGCTCGGCAATGCGAACCAGTCCGGTTGGCTACGCCTTTGAAAACCTGGAAGAGGTTTTGGGCAAAGCTGAATATTTCGCCTCTTTCACCCATAATCATCCGGAAGGTATCAAGGGTGCTCAGGCCACGGCGGCGTCAATTTTCCTCGCCCGAAAAGGGGCTTCAAAAGAGATGATAAAGCTATACATCACCCAGCAATTCAAATATGATTTAACCCGATCAATC
>JAUVDU010000378.1 GCA_030595135.1 Deltaproteobacteria bacterium
CCAGATAAAGCTCGGTATCTCTGGGATCGGTTGCGACCTTTTCGATGTTGCCTCGGCTTAGATCAATTTCTAAATTAAATCCTGTCTCTGCGTACCTCATTTTTTACCCCTTACACTCACTCTGCGATATGGTCATCCGCGCTTGCCGTTAAGTAAGACGGAAAAGCGCGGCTCTCTACTTCCGACATCAATCACACTCCCGGCTACCGGCTGGAAGTGTGACCCAGACAACTCTATTAAATTGCTAATTAGGATCAATCATTGGTTTACGGAAAGCACTAAAGCAAGGATCTTGCCAAGGACAGGATGTAGTAGATTGTTTGAGAATAAATGATATGAGTTAAAAAGGTCTAAAGGGCTGCCACTTTCGACTTCTTAGACCTCAACTTTCTGGATCAAGTTAACTAATTGATATTTAAAATAAAAGAAACATGAAAACTGTTTTCAGCGCGGTTTTTCTCTGCGTCTTTGCGTCTCTGCGGGAGACAAAAAGCGTTTTCCCACTGAGGCACAGAGACGCAGAGAGAGGCAAAATAAAATCAGACCCCAAAGTAATGTAATTAAAGTTGCAACATCCTGATATTTCATATATTTGTGTAAATTTGTAGTTCCGCTTTTTCAAACCACAGATGAACCCAAATAGACACAAATTTAATACCGTAAATTTAAAACTTTGACCATTTTCAGTAAAACTTCATTTATAAAAACCTAATCCAGAGCAAAATTCACCTGGGACGGTGAAAACTGAACGATGAAAAAAAAGATCGTAACTATTCAGCTAACCCGTAATAACTTTCTTGAGCTTCCTCGATAATTCAACAATCGTAAAGGGCTTCTGAATAAACTCTTGTGCACCCGCATCCAGTATGCCCTGAGCCGGCCCATCAATTGAATAGCCGCTGCAAACTATCACTTTCAAATCGGGACGTGCTTCCATGAGTAACGGGTAGAGAACACTACCGTTTATATCGGGCAGCACGATATCAAGCAAAACAAGATCGATGTCACCATCGTAGGACTTGATCAGGTCAAGAGCCTGCCGTCCGGTTTTGGCGGCCAAAACACGATAACCCAACTCCTCAAGAATTGATCGGTATACTGCAATAACCATCTCTTCATCTTCGACAACAAGTATAGTCCCCGTACCTTTCTCAACCCGCTCATTTTTTGGTTTTTCCGGTTTCCGCACTTGAACCCGGGCGGCGGGCAGGTAGATTTTGACGGTAGTCCCCCGGCCCGGCGCTGAATCTATTGCGATCCAACCATCATGGTTCTTGACAATACCATATACTGCCGCCATCCCCAGCCCACGACCTTGAAACTTGGAGGTGAAAAAAGGTTCAAAGATTCGTTTCCGGGTTTCTTCATCCATACCCTTACCATCATCAGTTATCGCCAAACTGACATAATCTCCAGGTATTAATCCAGGAAAATCTTTGCTTGTCTCATTCGATATTTTCATATTACTACAGGCAACCCGGATATGCCCCTTTCCCTCCAGAGCCTCGGATGCATTGATCAAAACTGCAGAGAGTACCATTTGCAGCTGGGCCGGGTCAGCTGCAACATCGAGAATATCACGAGGCAGATCGCTTACTATTTCTATAGCAGGATCAATAGCCGACCTGAGCAACGGCAATGAATCTCTGATAAAATCACTCAATGACAGTGTTGCAACCTGATATTTGCCGCCCCCGGCATAGGCCAACAGTTGCAAGGTCAGTTGGGTCATCCGACTAACGGAATCTTTTATCTCCTTGGCACAACCAATTACATTCTCGTCACCCGGTAAATTCATCTCCAGCAAATCAATGTTACCCGCAACCACGCATAAGGCATTATTGAACTGGTGAGCAATGCCACCGGCAAGCGTGCCGACGGATTCCACTTCATAAGCCTGTTGCAAGCGCTCCTCCATCTGCCTGCGTTCCCTGTCGGCTTTAACCCTGTAGAGCGCCATCTCAAGCATTGCGGCGAGCTCACGCTCCTTAAACGGCTTAATCATGTATCCGAATGAACCTACCCGTTTAGCCCGATCGAGCAATTCACGATCACTGTAAGCCGACAAAAATACAACCGGTATTCTGAAGCGGGAATAGATCAGTTCGGCCGCATCAATACCATCCATCTCGTCACGCAGATGAACATCCATAACCACGGCATCCGGCCTTTCCGCTTCCGCTACGGCAACTGCGTCCTCACCTGAAGCCACAATCGAGATAACATCATAGCCAAGACTCACCAGGCAATCACTGCAATCCTCCGCCACAGTAGTGTTGTCTTCGACAATCATGATTTTTGCGGAAGCCATAAGAATCTCCTTTTGCAGCTAATACAACTAAATTGTGCACTTAAAATGAATGATAAACCGGGTACCACCGTTGCGCTCCACCTCGACACTTCCGCCCAGTTCCCGGGTTATGGCAGCAACGGCCAAGCGCAAACCCAGCGACGACAACTCATGAATGTCGATTTCCGGCGGCAAGCCTTTGCCGTTGTCCGCAACGATCAATTCAACCTCTTCACCCGCGATGCCGGACAAACTGACCGAGACAATGCCTCCATTACCCGGAGAGAAAGCATGTTTGAAGGCATTCGCGACCAGTTCAGAGATCACCATTCCCACGGCAACACCCTGATCCATGCCCAATGCTACATTGCACCGCTCAACCGTAACCACAATTCCCTGGTTCGAAGCGTTGTAGGCCCGACTCAGG
>JAUVDU010000365.1 GCA_030595135.1 Deltaproteobacteria bacterium
AACGGCGAAAAAGATCCCGTTCACGACCCGCAACCGAGGCCATAAGTTTACCATTAAGATCGAGTGCCACACGCCAGCCGCGACGCTGCAAAAAAGGCTGGGCAACCGAGAAATCAGCCAACTTGATCAACCATGAAGAGGATTTTCTACCAGCTTCAGCGGTTGTTTTGTCCCTCGCATCGGCAGCTGTAAACAGCCACTTTGACGCCTGATAACGCCGTTCTTGCCGGGGTTTGGATTTAGCAACCGCCCCTTTAAGCTGATCCCCGACCGCCTCTTCAATCTGCCGCCGGAACCAGGCCCCGCCCCGACGACCATATTGATCACGGCTGCCGACCTTGACTAAAAGATCACCAACCTGACAAGCGAAAGGCACGGGCAGTGAAACAATCAAGCCACCGCCTTTGCCTGCCCTCTTCTTTTCAATGCGAAAGCCGTCCTTTAAGGTAAAGGAGTTATCGCGACCATCCTTGCCCTGAGAAATAATCTTTAAGCGATCACCGGAAGCCAGTTCTCGACTCGAACGTAGTAAAATCCGCCAGTTTTTCTTTTCGCGCCCCTCTCGATTAACCCGACGAACTTTGCCGACGACAACGCCGATGGAGGCCGCTCGCTGTGGTTCGATAATCGCTGCGAGATAGCGCCCCGACAAATTTCCCGCCGTCGTCGGCCGGGCGTAAGCCTCTTTAAGTTCTTCGGCAAACGCCTTGCGACTGGCCGGAGACAATTCTCCGGTATCTTTAATTTCATCAAGAGCCCGACGAAAAACCCCAACCACCACGCTGACGTATTGCGAGCCTTTCATCCGGCCTTCGATCTTACAAGAGGTAATCCCTGAACGCACGAGATCGGGCAGAAATTCAAGCGCATTAAAATCAGCCGGCGAGAAAAAATGGCCCTCCTCACCGGCATGACTATAAGGCCGCCGACAGGGCTGGCTGCAGCGCCCCCGATTGGCACTCTGACCACCGAAGAAACTGCTGAACTGGCAAAGCCCGGCTACGGAAACGCACAAAGCGCCGAAAACAAACAATTCGAGCTCGATAGAGCTCTTTTGGGCCACCGTTTCAATCTCTGCCAATGAGAGTTCACGCCCTAAAACCACCCGTTTGCAGCCCAGAGCCGCCAGGCGATTGACCCCGGCCGCATTATGAATCGCCAACTGAGTTGAGAGATGAACCGAAAGTTCGGGAAAATCACGGCGCAGGATATTGACTAAACCAAGATCCTGAACAATAACCGCATCGACCCCGATGCGGGAAAGCTCATTTAAGGTACGATAGATCTCACTAAGTTCGTCATTGCGTATCAGCGTATTTAAGGCAACATAGAGCCTGACCCCGCGCTGATGGGCATAGAGAGTCATCATTTCAAGGTCGGAAAAAGTAAAATTTTCAGCCCGCGCCCGGGCGGAGAATTTCTTCAGGCCGAGATAGACGGCATCTGCCCCGGCCTCAAGTGCTGCCATAAAGGTTTCAAAGTTGCCGACCGGAGCCAGAAGTTCAGGTAGCATTTTCATAGGAATTTCCCATCATCACAAAAACCAAAAAGGCGAGCCCACGTTGGACTCGCCTTAAAAAGAATCAACCAAAAAATAAACTATTAGGGATGAACTACGGCCAGAATTTTTGCCGTCTCGCCCCCGTGGCACTGGACTCGATGCGGGATGGTGGAGTCATAGTAGATACAGTCACCCTCTTCCAGAACGTCGGTATGCTCTCCCAAAGTGACATCAATACGACCATCCAGAACATAGAGAAACTCTTCACCTTCGTGACCGTAACATGCTTCATTTTTGATCGTCGCCGGTTCCAGAGTAATGATAAAAGGCTCCATGAGTCGATCCTTCTTACCCGCGCCCAGAGATTTATACGTATAACCGTAGCGAACTCCCTCTTTCGAGGCAAAACGGGAAACCGTATGCTCTTCACCTTTGCGAATCAGGGTAAAGGGCTCGGTCTCTTCCTGGCCGAAAAAGGTGCCAATGCTAACCTCCATCGCTTTAGCCAGATGCACGAGTACGCCCAGCGAAGGTGAAATCAGGTGGTTTTCAATCTGCGAAAGGACGGCGGTTGAATAACCACTCTTTTCAGCCAGATCCTGCAATGAAACATTCGCTTCCTGACGCAGTGCCTTAATTTTCTCGCCAACCTTGACCGCTTCCATTTATATACCCTCAACAGTGGACTTCACTGGATTCCGGCTTTCGCCGGAATGACGTTTCATATGATTCAATATTTGAACTATTTTCTTAAGCGACCGCACCCGCACCCGCTTCGATCGCCTTCTGGTTGGCGGGAATCATCTTATGATACTTGGGATTTAGAGCATCTTGCAATGCGGCCGAGACCGAAGCTACGGCAACCACGCCGCTCTTTTGCACATAGGCCCCCAAAGCTACCATATTGGCCAGACGGACATTGCCGCCAGACTCTTCGGCCAAGGCATTCAGGTCGAGCGCAACCAGATCGATATCATCACGCTCTGAAACATCAACCGAAACCAAAGTCTTGTTAAGAATCACAACCCCACCCGGCTTCATTCGAGGTTCAAATTTGATCAGTGACGGCCGGTTCATAATAATCAGTGACATCGGCCGCCCGACTATCGGGGAACCAACCGGTCGTTTATCAATAACCACGGAACAGTTCGCCGTCCCCCCCCGCATTTCAACCCCGTAAGAGGGCAGAAAGGTGACATTTTTATCTTCCAGGATTGCGGCATAAGCCAGCAGGTTGCCGATCAGCATTATCCCCTGACCACCAAAACCAGCCATAATTACGTCATTATACATTATT
>JAUVDU010000162.1 GCA_030595135.1 Deltaproteobacteria bacterium
ACCTTTAACGGTGACCGTATCGGCGGCACGCTTCTGACCCCGGAGGAGAAATTTGATTTAAGACCACAAGCCGGGCGCAAAGGCGTATTAACCCTGATTCATGCCCTGGTTAAGGCAACCAAACCACCCACATCCGAAAATTCGTCCTCATCCCTGGAGCAAGTTCTCCACCACGGGATGCGCACCATTCGGCCCGGCAGCCGGATTTTCCTGATCAGTGATTTTTATTACAGCAACCAACAGCTTGAACACAATTTAAGTCGGCTTTGCCGCCACAACGACCTTATTCTCTGCCAGGTTATCGACCCTCTGGAACTAAAAGCGCCACCTCCGGGTCTTTACAACATAACCAATGGTCAAAATCAGGCCCAGCTCAACACCAAAACTGCAGCCGTGCGCCAAGCTTACAGTGAAAAATTCGACCAGCGCCAAAAAAATCTCAGCCGGATCGCCAACAACCTGAAACTCCCCTACCTCAAAATCGTCTCCGGCGATGATATCGCCGGAATTATGCGCCGGGGCCTAAGTCTGAAAAGAGATGTGAGCCGGCCATGAATCCAACCGTGCAAAACCCCTTGGCCGCGCTCAAGGATATTCATCTCCCCCCGACTCCGAGCTGGTGGCCTCCGGCTCCGGGCTGGTGGCTGGTGACGTTATTATTGCTCGCAGTAATCAGCTACGGCCTGATTAAATGGCAACAGCGACAACGGCGGCTGCGGCCGATCAAGTTGGCCTTGGCCGAACTTGCCCAACTCGACTTAAAAACTGAAAATCCCGAACAACGCCATCTGGTTCTACAAGAGCTCTCAGCCCTGATCCGACGTTTTTGCATCGTTTTTTTTCCGCAAACTCCGGTAGCCGGACTCTGCGGAGAGGCGTGGCTCGATTTCCTCATCCAAGAGGCACCCGCCAAAAGCCAAAACAAAGCTGAAAACAGGCTGACCGACAAAGCGCTCCGCCCCTTGCTTGAAGAGACTTATGCGCCCACCAGTAATACTGACTTGGTAAACCTCGGCCAACTTATTAAAGAGTGGTTCTCCGGCCAGAGGTGGCGTTCATGATTGAATTTACCTGGATCAAAATTTTCGCGGCCCTGCCGCTCCCTTTGCTCGTCTACCTGCTCCTGCCCCGAGCTCGGAGCAACTCCGGCCGGGCTCTGAAAATTCCTTTTTTTCAAGAGCTTGAAGAGCTCCGCCAAACTTCAAGCGGAAAAAGTTCCGGCTGGCTCCGGCTTTTGGCCGTTATTGCCTGGATTTTACTGGTTTGTGCAGCTGCGCGGCCGCAATGGATTGGTGATCCCATAAGTATGCCGATCAGCGGCCGGGACCTGCTTTTGGCCGTCGATATCTCCGGCAGTATGCAGGCCAAAGATATGCAGATTAACAACCAACAGGTTGACCGTTTAAGCATGATCAAAAAGGTGGCCGGAGAGTTTATCGAACGTCGGCAAGGCGACCGCATCGGCCTGATTCTTTTCGGCAGCCGGGCCTATCTTCAGGCCCCACTCTCACTTGACCGTAAAACCGTCAACCAACTTCTGCAAGAAGCCCTGATCGGAATTGCCGGAGAAAAGACCGCCATCGGCGACGCTTTAGGACTGGCGGTTAAACGCCTGCAACAGCGGCCGGGGGATAAAAAAGTCCTGATTTTGCTAACTGATGGCGCCAACACCTCGGGTACCATCGAACCTTTGAAAGCGGCCGAATTGGCTAAGACAGCAAAACTTTCGATCTACACCATCGGGATCGGCGCCGATCGTATGGTAGTCAACAGTTTTTTCGGTAACCGGGTCGTAAACCCCTCCGCCGACCTGGATGAGAAAACCTTGAAGAAAATTGCCGAACTTACCGGCGGCCGCTATTTTCGCGCCCGCGAAAGCCGGGATCTGGAAAAAATCTACGCCCTGCTCGACAAACTTGAACCGGTAGTCAGTGAAGACCAGAACCTGCGCCCGATTCGCGAACTCTTCTTCTGGCCCTTGAGCGGTGCCTTAATCCTCGTTTTTTTACTCCTTCTGATGAGACGTTATGAATCTTCATGATTTCCATTTTTTACGGCCCTGGTGGCTGCTGGCTCTACCGGTCGGCCTGCTTCTGCTGGCCGGACTGAAAAGACAAGAGCCCGGCAAAAGTCAGTGGCATAAGGTTTGCGACCCCCATCTGCTCGAACAGCTCCTGGTTGGTGAAGCAAAAATCGGCCAAAAAAGAATCTACAGCGGCCTCTTGATAATTTTAACCTTAACAACCCTGGCCTTGGCCGGCCCCGCCTGGGAACGTTTACCGCAACCCCTTTTTCGCGCCGCCGGCGGCAGAGTTATCGTGCTTGACCTCTCCCTCTCAATGCTGGCACCCGACATCGCCCCCTCACGCCTGACTCAAACCCGCTACAAGGCGATTGACCTGATTAAAGCGGGAATCGGCATCGAGCAGGCTATCGTGGTTTTTGCCGGTGACGGTTTTATCGTCACACCGCTGACCGATGACCGGGCCACGCTGCTTAATCTTTTACCGAGTCTGGATACAAAAACCGTCCCGGTTCAGGGCAGCCGGGCTGATCGAGGGCTGGAAAAAGCCGGTGAGCTGCTCAAGCGGGCCGCCATCAACCAGGGACAGATAATTCTCCTGGCCGATGATGCCGATCAACTTACGATTGCTGCCGCCCGAAAACTGAAAGAAGCGGGTCGTAGAGTTGATGTGATCGCCGTCGGCACTAAAAATGGCGCACCGATCTCTTTAGCTGACGGCAGTTATCTAAAAGATAATCGGGGCCAGATTGTCGTGCCGGTGCCCGACTTTGACAACTTGCGTGAGGTCGCCGAGTCCGGCGGCGGCAGTTATCTTGAGATCAGTGACCCGGAAATTGCTTTTCAGCGCTTAAACAAAGCGGCCTTCGTATTTCCGGAAAACAAAAATAGAAGTAAAAGTGAACTTACCGGCGATCAATGGCTTGATCACGGCCCTTGGCTACTGCTTCCTCTGGTTCTCTTGGCAGCGATATGTTTTCGTAAAGGCTGGTTGCTGATTATTCTAATAGCTCTGTTTATCAATCCGGAAACGGCTGCCGCCCAAAACCTGGAAAATCTCTGGCAAAGTCTCTGGCAACGCCCAACCCAACAAGCCGCGAAAGCTTTCACCAATAATAATTTCAGCCAGGCCGCCGAGCTCAGCAAAGATCCCGGCTGGCGAGCGGCATCTCTCTATCGTGAGGGCAAATTCAAAGAGGCGGCGGCGGCCCTGGAACCGCTCGCTTCCGCTCAAGCTCACTATAACCGAGGTAACGCCCTGGCCCACGCCGGAGAACTGGAAAAAGCGATAGAGGCCTACGACCAGGCCCTGCAAAACAACACAAACCTCGAAGATGCCCGTTTCAACCGCGAACTGGTTGAAAAACTCCTGCAACAACAGCAGGAACAGGAACAGGAACAAAATCAAGAGAACTCGGATAAACAGGACTCTAAAGACCAGGAATCAGAACAAAACTCGGACGATCAACAAAATTCGGGACAATCTCAAGACTCTTCTGAAAATGGAGAGTCGAAAGATAGTCAGTCGCAAGACAACCAACAAAACTCTCAAACTGAAGAAAACCAGGATAACCAGAATAACCAGGAACAATCTTCTGCCGACAATCAATCTCAAGAGCAACCGGAATCTGAATCCGAATCGAAAAAAACTCCGGCAGACCAAACCGAGAAGCCGGATGATTCCCCCGAAGACTCTATCGACACTGCTGAAAAAAAAGATGCAGAAGAAGGAAAAGAGGAACCACAGAAAAGCATGACTGCCGGTCAAGAGAGCGAAGAAAAACCGATGGATGCCAAACAGCAGGCCTTAGAGCAGTGGCTGCGCCGGGTACCGGATGATCCGCGAGGCCTTTTAGAGAAAAAATTCCTCTACCAATACCGCAGCCGTGAAAACCGCTCGCAAGGAAATAAAGCTTGGTAGCGTAGAACTTTAGTAACTATTCAGCTAACCCGCAAATTCAGGGTACACAATCCCGATTTCCTTCGGAGAATCGGGTTATGTCCCCAGATTTTGCTGAGATGCATCAATATACGACACTTCTCTACTTACGCTGAATAGTTACGAACTTTATTGATAAAACATTACGGTAACCCCATGAAACAACAATTTAAAATTTCACAACTGCTCTTAATTGCCATCATAGCTATAACTTTCAGTGGTCTGTTGCCGTTGACGAGTAACGCTGACGTCAGAGCTCGGCTCGACCGGCAGACGATCGGCAGTGATGAAACCGTTAAACTCGTTATCGAAGCCGATGGCGCCCTCAATAGTATTGCCAACGTTGACACCAGCGCCCTGGAAAAAGATTTTTCGATTATCAAGCAATTCACGAGCAACAATTTTCAGATTATAAACGGCACCAGCAAAGCCACTAAAACCTGGACACTTGAACTGGAACCAAAACAGACCGGCAAGTTCAACATTCCCCCCTTTACGATCAGGGGGGAACAGACCCTCGCGTTGACCCTGACCGTCACCAACCCGACTCCAGTTGCACCGGGCCAACCCGGAACTCTTGGCGATGTCTATATTGAAGTTAGCCCGGAAATGGAGACTCCGGCCTACCTTCAGGGCCAGATCACGATCAGTGTCAAACTCTTCCTCAAGGATCACCTGCGCCTGACTGAGGCCTCACTCGAAGAACCGACGTTAGAAGATGCGATTATCATCAAACTCGGTGAAGACCGACGCTATCAACAGCGAAGAGATGGTATTTCCTATCAAGTAATTGAACGAAAATACGCAATTATCGCCGAAGCAGGTCATAAAGTTACGATTCCACCACTGCTTTTTCAGGCAGTCAGCGTGAACGGCGGCAGCCGCCGTTTCTCATCTGATCCATTTTTCGACCGCTTTTCCAATCGCGGCCGCCGCCTGCGCACCCAGAGCCAGGAGTTGACGATCTCCCTGACTCCGGTACCCGATGAATTCAAAGGTAAAGTCTGGCTCCCGGCGCGCAAGATGGCGATCATCGAAAATTCTGAAGCCGGAAAAGAGCTGAAAATCGGCGAACCCTTAACCCGGGTTATCCAGATCGAAGCCTTGGGCTTAACCGCTGAGCAGCTCCCGGAGATAAAACTTAAAGCCCCTGAAGACTGCAAAATCTATCTT
>JAUVDU010000413.1 GCA_030595135.1 Deltaproteobacteria bacterium
TTAGCAACTAAAGTTGTTACCGGTTGTGTGACCGGCTCCGGCAAAGCCTCCTTTAAAGTTTCAGATGAGGTTTGTTGCTGATCTTTGGACGTGGATACGGAAGGGGCGGTCTCAGGTTCGTGAATAACGTAATAGAAGACGCCGACAAACAAAATAATCACCAAAACTGCCAGCAAAATCTCAAGATTTATAAATCTTTTTCGTTTCATTTTATCTCCTGTAACGTTTTCAATAAACCACTCGAACGCTCAACCCGACGCCGGCAGGAAGTTGCCAAAGACGCGGCCAATGACGCGGCTAAAGAAGTCTTTAAATCAGATCGACCGGCAACTACTCCCGGCAGCCAGATCTCAATCCGTTTAGCGGCCCTAGTGACTGCCGTATAGAGCATCTCCCGAGTCAACAAGGCGTTATCCGAGCCCGGCCAGAGAAGAACAACTCGTTGAAAACCTGACCCTTGAGCCTTGTGCACCGTAACTGCGAAAGCACTCTCATGACTCGGCAGGCGTTGGGGCAAAAAATCGGCAAAGCTGCCGTCGGCCCGACGAAACCAGACCCTTAAACGGCCTTCGGCATCGGGCCAGACAAGACCGATATCACCATTATAGAGATTAAGCTGCGGTGCATTACGGGTGATCATTAAAGGACGTCCACGATAATATTGCCGGTTTGCCTGCAAGCCTAAGGCTTGGGGTAAAAGACGGTTAAGATTATCAATCCCGAAACGGCCGCGACGCATTGGTGAAAGTATCCGAAATGACTGAAAAACAGCAAAAGCCGTCGCCAGATCATCAACCTCGCTGTATGATTTAACCGGCAGCATCCGGCCATCAAAATCGATTTCAAGACAAGCCATTTGCTGAAAAAGAAAAGCCTCGAAAGCCGGGCCTTCACCCGGCAGCCGGTGAATGCCGACTTCCCCGCTCGGATCATTAACACAGAGTTGTTCTAAATCAACTTTAGCATCGCTTGCCGGAGCCATAATCGCTCGTTGCAAACGGGCGATACCACCATCCGGGGCAAAACGATAACTTTTTTTCAATTCAATAATATGATCATCTAAAAAGCCTTTTTCCGAAGTTGCGGAGACCCCCGGTGCAGCCCCCATGGTCAAGCGGGCAATGTCGCTGAGAAAGGCGGCAGAAAAACGATTTTCCGACCCTGACGAACAGAGATCACCAAGTACGGCTCCGGCCTCAACCGAAGCCAGCTGATTTTTGTCGCCTAAAAGAATGACTGCACAGGTATCGGGCAGGGCCGCAAAGAGGCTGGTCATTATCCAGAGCGGCACCATCGAAGCTTCATCGACAATCAAGAGATCAACCGGCAGCCGGTTTTCAGCATGGTAGCGGAAACCGCGCCCCGGCCGGTAGCCGAGCAGACGATGAATCGTCGCCGCCGAAAGTTTAAGGAGCTCATCTTTGACCTCTTTCGTACAGTCAAGAAAAGCTATCTCATCCAACAGAGCCTGATGCAAACGGGCCTGAGCCAAACCGGTCGGAGCACAAAGAACAATTCGATCTTTAGGCCGAGATTCCAACCAAAGAGCGGCAACCGCAGCAACAACTGAAGTTTTACCACAACCGGGGCCGCCGCTGATAATCGTAAAATGGTTACGCAAACCGGCACAAACCGCCGCCGTCTGAAAATTAAACGGTTGCGGAGCACAGTCAACGTCAACGTCGGCATTAACAACGCCACTTTCACCGGCAAAACGCGGGGCTACGACACCCAAGGATTTGACGGGATCGGGAAAGTCAAAAGCCGGAGTTTTAAGCCGTTCATTTATCATGTGGGCCAGACGCTGTTCATAATCCCAATATCGTTGCAGATAGAGACTACCATCATCAAGCACCAACAGATGTTGCCGTAAAGCCGCATTTTCCGGGCTCGCCACGCCGACATGAGCGCTTAGTTCGACCTCCCAGTTTATCGGCCACGCCAATGTCGCAAGCTGGCTTGCGGATTCCGGATTCAGTTCAGAACCATTATCGGCCAACAGCCATTCAGACAACTCCGCCGGCAAATCCCGCAGCGGCAAACAGATCTGACTGCGCCGGTTAACCGCATAACTGGTGAGCAGAGCCGCCAGAAAAAGCGGCCAGCAACCCTCATCACCAACCAGACGACAAACCAGCCGGGCAAAATGAATATCAATATAATGAAACGGGCCGGGCGTAACCAGAGACTCAAGCAGAGCAATTTTTTCTAAATCTCCGTAGCCGGCTGATTTTTCTTTTTTCATAAAAGTCATTTACCACAAATCACTCCAGTAAGATTTTCAACCAACTCCAAACTCGGACGATCATAAAAGACGCCGCTGTCGGCATTTTGACCATTTATACCGCGAACATAGAGATAATAGACCCCGCCAAAGTTGGCTTCATAATCATAATCGACCAGACGACTCTGTAAAAACCGGTGCAGGGCGATCAGATAGAGATGATACTGAAAAATGTAGTCTGAATCAAGTATACTCTTTTGCAGCGCTTTGGGCTGATAATCGGC
>JAUVDU010000059.1 GCA_030595135.1 Deltaproteobacteria bacterium
GACCAACTATGAAACCATTGATCAAAGCGCAAAGCCAGAACCACCGCCAGGCGGCGCTTGACTTGTCGCGAACGCAAAATCCTACAGATATGATCGCTAATTTGCCCGGCAACCCTCTCCTCCACCGCCTCCACTCCCCAGCTGTCAAGGATCTCACCCAGTGGCTTACGGCCTAGAGGCCCCATAAATTCTTGAATAATCTGCGAAAGTCGCTCGCTCCATGACCCCGTGGTCAGATGGCCGAGCAGTTTCTTTTTAATAAAACCCCAGCCCCGGCTGACCCGGGTAAAAGAGAGGCGTCCGGAGAGTTGGGCCGGTGACATAGCCAGCAGGGCGGCCAGACGTTCGGCCAACAAATTAAAAACCTTCTCCTGCCACTCCGACTGCTGCATAGAGATTGCCAGATCTTTAGCAACATCATCAACCAAGTGGTCGATTTTATCTTTGATCTCTTCGTCCGACAAGGCCAAGCTCGTAACCAGGCGGCGCCAGAATCCCATATTATCTATATAAACATTGATTCCCTGATGAATTTTTCTCTTCAAACGCAACCTGATATCCGGATCATAAAGCAGACGGCTGAAATGAACCATCAGATTGGGTAATTCCCGGTGCAACTCAGTCAACAAGGCGGTCTGCAGGTCGGCGGGCAAAATTTCACCCAAAGGCTTTTCAGAAGCGAGTAGTAACTCTCCTAAACGGTCTATTTCGGTCTCAAGCCAGTCTTGCAACGGTTGTGATTGTAAACCTTCATGGATCATAAGCGGCAACTTTTTAAGTAGCTGTTGCCGCATTGGATCCGAAATCAGATGGTCAAGATCGGCAGCCAACAGATGACGGATCAGCTCGGTAACCGGGGCATGTAAAAGCCGGCGCAAATCGGGATGCGTAACCGCCCAGTCGACAACCTGGTAAGCCGGGCGCCGGCCGCGCCCCCACCAAGCCCGCCAGGTCGGTTGTAAAGTTTCAGGAATTAAGGTTGCCGGAGTCCCGAAATCGGTTTCAATAAATTTGTTAAAACGCTCAGCCACCCAGCGATAAAGAGCGTCATCAACCGCCGTGCTCTGCAAGCGCCCGAGAATAACTTCACGGGTCAAAAGATGATCACCAACCATATCAGCAATACGAACTGCCAACTCCCGGCGCCGGGCCGGAATAATTCCCGGCGTCAGGGGAATAGGCAAACCCAAAAGATATTTTTTTGTCAAAGGGCGAAAAAGCATACGGATGGCAAGATAGTTGGTAAAATAACCGATTATAGCCCCGGCAATCGGGGGCACTACATAGGGCCACCAGGTAAAATCTTGCAGAGAGAGTAACAATTAATAAATCTCCTTGTCATAGAGATAAAATTGCGTTACAACTTTGATGGCGTCGTAAAAAGTTCCGATATCCTGCGATGATGTGGTTTCCCAGACACTCGACATACTACATGTATGGTCTCGCGCCTGGAAAACCACATCACCTTGTCTATCGAAATTTTTACTTAGCCATCCCGAAACTTTTTACGAGGCCATCAACTTCATCTTAAACCTAATCCAATTATTTCTCATCGTCAACAACCATAACCTCTTAACCGGAGATTATTCATGCTGCACGGAAAAGAGATCCTGCTTGGGGTCACCGGCGGAATCGCCGCCTATAAATCGGTATTGCTTTTAAGAGAACTTACTAAAGAGGGCGCCAATGTCAATGTTATTATGACTAAGAGCGCCACCGAATTTGTCGGCCCCCTGACTTTTCAAACCCTCTCCGGCAATCCGGTGACAACCGACATCTTCACCCTTTTTGCCTCTTCTGAAATTGGTCACGTCGCTCTCGCCACCCGGGCTGATCTTCTCGTGATCGCCCCGGCTACAGCCAATATCATCGGCAAAATTGCCAATGGTATTGCTGATGATTTTCTCAGTACGATGGTCATGGCAACCCTGGTACCGGTACTTTTTGCCCCGGCCATGAATACCAATATGTGGGCCAGTCCGGTAGTACAGAGAAATATTACCAGCCTTAAAGAGATGAACTACCACTTTATGGATCCGGCCGAGGGTGAACTTGCCTGCGGCGTCATTGGCCGGGGAAAACTGGCCGATATCGACGCGATCATGGATGAAATTAAAGCTCTCTTAAGTCCTGATGATCTCAAAGGTGAAAAGATTTTGATCAGTGCCGGGCCGACTGAAGAGGCGATCGATCCGGCCCGCTGCTTAACTAACCGCTCTTCCGGCAAAATGGGTTACAGTCTGGCCGCCGTTGCCCGCCGACGTGGGGCCGAAGTTATTCTGGTGGCCGGGCCTTCCGCCGAATTTGAAACCTGGGGTATCAAAGTGGTGCAGTGCAATACTGCAATTGAGATGGCTCAGGCGATTGATGATAATCTTGAAGGGGTGACTTCAGTTATTATGGCGGCGGCGGTGGCGGATTTCAGACCGGCCAATCAGGCCGCTGAAAAAATTAAACGAAAGGGTAATTACTGTCTTGAACTTGAACCAAATCCCGACATTCTGGCCGGTCTTGGCCGGCGCCCCGACAAACCCTTCCTCGTCGGTTTTGCCGCTGAAACCAGTGAACTCCTGACCCATGCCAAGGATAAGATAAAACGCAAAAATCTTGACATGATTGTGGCCAACGACGTCACCGCCACGGGCGCCGGTTTTGGTGTTGATACCAATATCATTAAAATTATCGACCGAGATGGGCAGATGACCGATTTCCCCCTAATGAGCAAGGAAAAAGTCTCCGGTGTGATCCTCGATCATATAATTGAGCTTAAAAAACAACGCCGCTTACGCGGCTAGGTATTATAAACTATGTCGGAAATTAATCAGGATCTAATGCAGCTCAAGGCCCACATTGAACGCCAACGGGAGTTAAAAAATCCCGGGGTGCTTAAGCCGAAACGCGACCCGGCCAAAGCTTTGGCCGAAATTCGTAAAGAGCTGGAAGAATGTCAACTTTGCCCTCTACATACAACCCGCAATCAGTTGGTTTTCGGCGCCGGAGACCCTGATGCTGACCTTATGTTTGTCGGCGAAGCTCCGGGAGCCGATGAGGATCGCCAGGGTGAACCCTTTGTTGGCCGCTCCGGTCAACTTTTGACCAAGATTATCGCCGCTATGGGTAAAACTCGAGACCAGGTCTATATCGGCAACATTATTAAATGTCGCCCCCCCGGCAATCGCAATCCCGAATCGAATGAAATTGCCGTCTGCTCTCCTTTTCTTGATCGTCAGATTGAAGTTATTCAACCCAAAGTAATCTGCGCTCTCGGCACCTTCGCCGCCCAAACCATGCTTAATACCAACATCTCAATCGGCAAACTCCGAGGCCGGGCCCACCCTTATAAAGATTACTGCCTGCTGGTACCGACCTTTCACCCAGCCTACCTTCTCCGCAGCCCCGGCAAGAAACGAGAGACCTGGGAAGATATGCAAATGATCATGAAACTTCTAGCGTAAAAAATAGAAACAGGATTGAAAGGCGGCCCAGCAAAGAACCGCCAACGTAATCAGGACAACCAGCAGAGCGAGTTGACGGATAATCCGGCCGGCTGGCCGGCGTTCCTGGTAACCCAACAGTGCCGCCAATACCAGACCGCCGAGCAGGCCACCACCATGCCCCCAATTATTGATTGATGGTAAGAACAGACCAATAAGCACCAAGCCGATAATCCAACCTCGAACTTGCTCGATAACCAAACTACCGAACTCCCCTCCCCGACTTTTTCCATAATAGAGCAGAGCTCCGATCAAACCACAGATTGAGGCCGAAGCCCCGATCGTAAACATGATTCCGGCTAGAGTTGAAATGTAAAATCCAATTACGCCGCTGACCATGTAGATAATCAGAAAACGGTGCAGACCAAAAATATCTGCCGTAATCCGTCCCAACTGATTTAAAGCCACCATATTAAAGAGGAGATGGAGCAGACTGCCATGCAGGAATGAGGCCGATATCAGGGTCCACCAACGATGCAGATGGAAAATCGGCATCGTCCCGGTCGCCCCGACCATAAGCAGGGACTGGTTTCCGGGGGATAGAAAATTGAGCGGGTTATGCAGGCCCCCGAGCTGAATCGGAGCCAAGAGCAAAGTCAGGAGATAAAAGACAACATTAATAATAATCAGGGGTCGGACAATTTCACTCGGCGTAGCACTCCAGCGCTGGAAAAGATCCGGCAGCCGCTTACCGGGGCGTTTCAGACCACAATAGGGACAATATTCTTCATTACGGCTGATCAATTTACGACAGCCCGGACAGAGGATCGAATTACGTTTTTCTCTCATTTAATATTTTACCAATAATTTTCTTTAATTAATTAAAGCAACCGCTTACCGTAAGTTTGGTGATAAATTTCAACCATGCTTAAGAAAGCGATAGTTATCAGAGGGCCAAAAATAATCCCGAGCAGACCGAAAGTTGCCAGACCGCCAAAAATCGAGATGAATATCAAAAGGATATGAATCTTGACCCGATCACCAACCAATTTTGGTTTAACCAGATATTCAACAATCAGCGAAAGGACACCAAAGGAGGCGAGAAAGGCTATCCCTCTACCGGTTTCTCCAATGAGCAGCATATAGGCTCCGATCGGAATGAAAACTACCGAAATACCGATGAAAGGGATGAAGGCAAAAATCGCCATAACCGTCCCCCAGAGGATCGGGGATTTTATATTAAAAAAGGCCAGACCAACTCCCCCAAGAACTCCCTGGACAATAGCCGCCATACCATTACCGACAACCATTGCCAGAGTCATGTCATTAATTTTACACAACAACAGCTCTTCCTGCTTTCGCGGCAACGGTGAAAGAGCCAAAAGATACTCTTTAACTTTTAAACCATCAATCAGCAGAAAGTAGACAAAAATAATCAACAAGACAAAATGGAAAGAGAAGGTCATTATCTGACCAGCCAGTACCCTGGTCCAGTTGTAAACCCATAAACCGGCCTCTTTGCTCAAGCGAATAATGTCATTCTGTAAATTGGTAAGATTATAATCGATTCCAAGGCGCTCTAAGAGATCAGTCAGATACGTGACCTTGTCGGAGTGGGCCGAAATCAGTTGATTAAGTGAATCAAGCGTCAACTCCCGACGCAGATAACCATAAAACTCGGCAACTTCAACCGAGAGAGAGGTTATGAGAAAAACCAAAGGCACAAAAAGCCCTAAAAAGATCGCTAAACAGATCAGACTGGAAGCCATCCAGCTGCGACCGTCACAAACTTCAACCAGTTTTCGGTAAAATGGATGACACAATCCGACCAGAATCAGGGAGAGAATCAGGGTGGTAAGGAAAGGCGTTAACATCCAGACAAAGAGGCCAACAGAGAACAGAAGGGCCATAAAGAAGACAACTACTTTATAGACTGACGGTTTATCCTCAACCATTTGAATCTCTCCGAAATCAGGTGTAATCAAAAAAATAGCACTTTAGAGAAAATACCACAGGTAGAAAGGAAAAACCAGCTTTTGCTTGATAATTTTAGCTTGACATGAGCAGATAATTGATCTATTAGTGCACCGTTTAGCGGACGATAGTAAAATCAGATCCGCAAAATATCGGTAAAATAACTTAATTAACCAGGAAACACATTAAAATGATCCGCTCTCTTTCCGCCCTTTTCTTTTTTTGGTTTTATTTTAGCAGAGATAAGGATAGGTTTGCCTGGGGCATTTAAGAGTTAGAAACTCATATAAATCAATAAAGCCGAGGGTAAACCAACCCCCGGCTTTTTTCTTTTAAGGGCCGTGGGGGAGAACAATCCTCACGGCCCTTTTTTTATTCAATAAGGAGATTACATCATGACTATTCGTACCCATGACATTAATATCAAAAGCTTCGAACCATTGATCGACCCTAACACATTCAAAGAGGAGTTGCCGCTGACTGAAGCCAGCCGGAAAACCGTAATTGAAGGACGGCGTCAGATCGAAGATATTCTTGCTCACCGTGACCAGCGCTTGCTGATGATCGTCGGCCCCTGTTCGATTCACGATGAAAAGGGGGCTTTAGAATACGCTGAACGACTGGTAAAACTGCAAGCTGAAGTTGCTGACACCATGCTCCTGGTAATGCGGGTCTATTTTGAAAAACCCCGGACGACGATCGGCTGGAAAGGTCTTCTCAACGATCCGCACATGAACGGTAGCTGTGATATGTGTGAAGGTTTGCGCCGAGCCCGGCGGATTCTTATGAAAATAACCGGGATGGGACTGCCGACGGCGACCGAAATGCTCGATCCGATTACTCCACAGTACTTGGCCGGACTGGTTTGTTGGTCGGCCATCGGTGCGCGCACCACCGAATCCCAAACCCACCGGGAAATGGCCAGTGGTCTTTCGATGCCGGTCGGCTTCAAAAATTGTACTGATGGCAGTTTAAGTAAAGCGATCCACGCCATGATTGCGGCCCAGGCTCCGCAAAGTTTCATCGGCGTCGATCCCGACGGTAAAACCTGCATCGTTTCAACCACGGGAAATCCCTGGACTCATATGGTTTTACGTGGCGGCCAACGACCCAATTATGATTCCGTCAGTATTGAGGAAGCATGTCAGAAATTAGTCGATGAGGGGCTCAAAGAGACTATTGTCGTCGATTGTTCACATGGCAATTCACGCAAAAAACATCAAGGACAGGAGCGGGTTTTAAAAGACGTAATAGGTCAACGCTTGGAGGGCAATCAGGCCTTGGTCGGGATGATGTTGGAGAGTAATCTTTACGAAGGCAATCAACCTTGTAGTGAAAATATCGAGGAGTTGGCCTATGGGGTTTCAGTAACCGACGAGTGCATCTCCTGGGAAACCACTGAGAAATTGTTACGCTGTGCCCATAAACGGATGAAAAATCAATCTCTGATGGCAGCTTAGGAGAGAAAAAAATGTCGGAACTTGATATTTTACGCGAAGAGATCGATAATCTGGACAGCGATGTTCTAGAGCTCATTAATCACCGTCTCGAACTGGCTCGAAAAATTGGCCGAGAAAAACAGGGCCAAGGTCTTTCTACGCTTAATAACGCCCGTGAAAGTCTGGTTCTACAACACCTTGAAAAACGCAACCAGGGACCTTTGACGCAAATCGCCCTGCATCTGATTTTTAAAGAGATCATGGCCGCAGCCCGCGAGCTTCAAAGTCAGCATAAAATTGCCTTTCTGGGGCCTGAAGCCTCTTTCACCCACTTGGCCGCTTTAGGCCATTTCGGTGGCTGCTCAGTAATGATGCCGCAGGCCAACGTTGCCGAGGTTTTTCAGGCGGTGGAGAAAGGGCAATGTCACTACGGCATGGTACCTGTGGAGAACTCCATTGAAGGTTCGGTCAACCATACCCTGGATCTATTTTTTACTTCAGAGCTGAAGATCTGTGCTGAACGCTATCAAACGATTTCACATGATCTGCTGGCCGCCGGCGATATCCCTCTAGAAAGTATCCGCACGGTCTACTCGCATGCCCAAGCCTTTGCTCAATGTCGGCAGTGGCTCAGACGTCACCTGCCCGGTGCCATATTGACCGAATGTGGGAGCACTGCTGAAGCCGCCAGGCGGGCCGCTGCGCAACGCGGCCAAACCGCCGCAATTGCCGGATCTGCTGCCGCCGAGCTCTATAATCTCAAGGTCGTCGCTCCTAAAATTGAAGATTTACCCGGCAACACGACTCGTTTTCTGGTTCTCGGCAAAGAGGACAGTCCTCCTTCAGGCCAAGATAAAACCTCACTTCTTTTTGTCACCCCACACCTGCCCGGCGCCCTGCACCACGTCCTGACACCAATGGCTGAATATGGTGTAAATATGGTCAAGCTGGAGTCTCGGCCAACCCGTAACGAGAAATGGAGCTACTTTTTTATTGCTGATTTCGAAGGTCACCGTGAG
>JAUVDU010000082.1 GCA_030595135.1 Deltaproteobacteria bacterium
TGCAGTTAAAAAAGCGGGCAAGATTGCCGAGGTCGCAGTTAGTTATACGATCAGCCCGGTTCATGATAACGCATATTTTGTCAAGATGGCCAAAGAGGTTGCCGGGATGGGAGCCGATACGATCTGTATTAAGGATATGGCCGGTCTTCTGGCTCCTTACGATGCTTATGATCTGGTTAAGGCGATCAAGAGTGAGGTTGATATGCCGGTTCACCTGCATTGTCACTGCACCAGCGGGATGGCACCGATGACTTATCTTAAAGCTATTGAAGCCGGAGTCGATATTGTCGATTGCGCGATTTCAGCGCTGGCTTCTGGAACTTCACAGCCGCCGACCGAGAGTTTGGTTGCCGCTTTGAAGGGGACTGAGTATGATACCGGCCTGGACATTGAAGCGATGGCTGAGATTGCTGAATATATCAAAGAGGTGCGTAAGAAATACAGTGCCTATGAGAGCGGTTTTACCGGGGTTGATACCAATGTTCTTCTCTATCAGGTGCCGGGCGGTATGATGTCCAACCTTGAGAGCCAATTGCGGGATCAGGGGGCGATCAGCAAATTGAAAGATGTGCTTGAGGAGATCCCCAGGGTTCGTGAAGATTTTGGTTATCCCCCACTGGTAACCCCGAGCAGCCAGATTGTCGGCACTCAGGCAACTTTGAATGTGATTACCGGTAATCGTTATATGATGATTCCGACAGAGTCCAAAAACGTTCTCAAAGGGATGTATGGCCGTTCCGTCGCCCCGGTTAATGCCGAAGTACAGAAAAAGGCGCTTAAGAAAGAGGAACCTGTAACCTGTCGTCCGGCCGATCTTTTGCCGCCGGAGATGGAAAAACTGACTGCCGAACTTGGTGATCGGGGGAAAAGTGTCGAGGATGTTCTCTCTTACGCCCTTTTTCCTGAAGTCGCGCTTGAGTTTTTTGCCGAGCGTGAGGCCGGCGTCTTCAAACCGGAGGATAAACTGCCGAAGGATTAAGGTGGTCTAGGTAACTATTCAGCGTAAGTAGAAAAGCACCTGATTGTGATGGATCTCAGTGAATTCTGGGGACATAATCTGATTCTCCGAAGGAAATCGGGATTGTGTCCCCTGAATTCACGGGTTAGCTGAATAGTTACGTTCTGCTTTCGAATTAATTGATTAGGCCACATCTTTACAATGGTTAAAGGTGTGGCCTTTTTTTAATTATAGTCAAGGGTGTGGTTATGTGGTTGGCGATAGATGGTTATAATGTGATTGCCGAAATGACCGGTGAGTCTTTGTCTCGGCTCGATCTTGAGGCTGAACGAGATCAACTCAATCAGCAGTTGGTTCAATATCGTAGTCTGAGCAAGCATCGCCTAACGGTTGTTTATGATGGTGGCCAGGTTGGCAGTGGTGAGCCGCGTCAATATTCAGAAAAGGGGGTCAAGGTCGTCTTCTCCTCTTTGGGTCGGAATGCCGACCAGGTATTGATTCAGATGGCTCGACAATATGGTTCCGGTTTGACGGTCGTGACTTCTGATCAGGCGGTTGCGAAAAGTTCTGAAAGTAGTGGCGCCGTGGTTCTGGCTTCCGGGGAGTTTTGTCAGCGTCTGTTGATGGCACTTGATGGCAGCGAGGATGGTTCGGATGAAGAAGAACCGCTGGCCGGTTCGCGGCGGCATCTAACCGAGAAAAAAGGTAATCCCCGCCGCCGCAGTAAAAAGGAGCGACAACGCAATCGTCGCCTCGATTCGCTTTAGCAAGGTTGACTAGAAAAGACGGTTTTCCTCTCCTTGGCAGAGGCGAAGGATGTTGTCGCGATGTTTGTAGATGATGAAAGCAGCCATGATCATGGCGCTATAGACAATTTTCCAGTTCGAGCCGAGCTGGCAGATGAATAGCGGCATTGTGGCGGTAGCGGCGATGGAACCTAAAGAGACAAAACGTGAGCAAGCGGTGACCGCTGCAAAGAGAACGATTCCGATGAAGGTTGCTCCCGGAGCCAGAGCCAACAAAACGCCTAAAGCTGTGGCGACCCCTTTGCCGCCTTTGAAACCGAGAAAAACCGGATAAAGATGGCCCATGAAAGCGATCAGGCCGGCAAGTGCCGCCACCCCGTCCCCAGCCCCGAAAAAGCGGGCAATAAGAACCGCGAGTAAGCCTTTCAGGCAATCCCCGAAAAGAGTAATTAAACCGGCTTTTTTGCCCGCCGTTCGGGCTACGTTAGTAGCTCCGATATTGCCGCTTCCAAGACTGCGCGGATCATTAGCATTAAACCATTCAGTCACCAGAAGGCCTACCGGAACAGAACCCAAAAAATAGGCGAATATCCAAAGTAAAAGTGCTTTAATCATGGTTCCTTCTTTTTTTGTACTAAATTATATTGATTTCTGTGGGATATTATCTTGCAACACATGGTGTTACGTTAATGATGAAGTGGTGTGATATTATGCCGCTCTTTTTTGTGTCTAGCAAGTACAAAAAAGGCAGGCAGGATGCATAAGTTCAGAGTAATAACTATTGTTGCTGATCGTGTGTCAATGTGGCTATGTTGTCGACAGTATTAATCGGGTTGCTCTGTTTGATTATATTGTAAACCATCTCATAAAATTCAAGTGATGACTGACTGTTCGTATTGTTCATGAACGCTGGTTTCATCAGTGCGATAGAATCTTCAATCTGTTGGTCAAAAGAGATTGATCCCATCAGGGAAACATGTTCAATGTTAAGGTATTTCTGAATTACGGTTTTAATGATCTCTGCCGCCTTTCTGTCCTTGTTGGTTTTTACCATATTGGCAATAAGGTAAAGATCAAAATCACTGATCAGTTTCTGCAGGCGTTCACTATGACTTGGGTGAACATTGTCAAAGGCGGAAATCAGTTCAGTTATAGACGCAATCGGTTCATTGGCATTTTGGTCGGTGGCCCGAGCAATCAAAGGAGCTAAGAGAGTGTTGTTGCTAAAGGAGCGGGTAATAGAACGATAGAGAGCACTTTTTATAAATCAATACCCGTTTTGTAGAGCCGTTGGCTGAGGTGTAATGACCGCAATTTTATAGTTACAGCTAAGAAAAAAATCGAGGGTATCATAGTTTGAACCGGCCCCTAAATCCAGGATTAGGTGATCCGCGTCCAATTTTTGCAAAGCTTTTATGATTTTTTGTTTCTGGAGATATTTAGGGTTTGCCAGGCCGACAATATCACTGGCACCACAGATTAATCGTAACCCAGAGACTGGCGTTGTAATTGTAATGTCATCTAAAGATTTAACCCTTTTATTGAGGTAGTCAGCCAATGTATATTTAACAAATTTGATGCCCAACAGGGTATGTAGGTTGGCTCCACCCAAGTCAGCATCAACCAGAACCACTTTCTGGTTGAGTTTGGCAAGCCAGTAAGCTAGGTTTAAAGAGACAATACTTTTACCGATTCCTCCCTTGCCGCCTCCGACAGCCCATAATTTACATCTCAGTTTCCTGGTGTTTAAAGATTCAGAAGTAGAATTTTCAAGTGCGCTGCTGTTCATGGTTTTACCTCTTGGTTCCATAGATCCCATAATAGGTTGTGGTCGCCAAGGTTGCTGCTCAGGTAGCTCTCGAGGTATTGGCAATCAGTTGAGGATAGATTGCAGAATTGCACCCCCAAAGAAAAGGTCTGGTTAAGGCTTTTGTTATCACCTTTGACCCATTGAATGGTTCCCGTGGTAACCAAAGTATAATCAAGATGAGGGAAAGGCATTGAAAATTTTATTACTTTTCCTGTTAGCTCTTTGCCATGGAGGAAGCCGTAAGGATCAACTATTTGAATACGAGCTCCGCTAATGGAAATGTCTTCCACAAAACCACTGAAATTTTTAAGTCCGACCAAAGCCTCGTTAGCACCGAAAAAACCGAAAGAAACTGACAAAGGTTTGTTTTTTCGAGGTGATTGTCGTTTGTCTTCCATATTTATACCTTTATAAGTTCTGAAATTCAGATAAAAAGATTGCCCTCTGCACGACATTATTACGTGTTATTTCAATAAACTGAATTCAGTGCTCCCCCATGGTTTTAACACTACTTCCAACGTCTTTACGTGTAGAACTTTTTTTTAAATCCGGGTGCGTTGGGTTATGTGAAATAATTGTTATCTGTATTTCTCAACATAAGCATAAGCACTGTGATTGTGAATGCTCTCCATGTTTTCCGCTTCAATTGTGAACCAGGTGAGATTTTGGTCGTTTTGCAGGCGCTGGAAAAGATCTCTGACCATATCTTCAACAAACATCGGGTTGTTGTAGGCTTTTTCGGTAACGTACTTTTCATCCGGTCTTTTTAAGAGAGGATAAACTTCACAGCTTGAGGCTGCTTCAATGGTCTGGATCATATCTTCAATCCAGACAAACTTGTCAAAACTGAAATTGACGGTGACCAGGCTGCGCTGGTTGTGAGCTCCGGCTTCACTGATCGCTTTTGAGCAAGGGCAGAGGCTGGTCACCGGAACCTTGATCATAACTTGAAAGTCCATCTTCTCAGCGGTCTGGCTGCCGATGAACGTGCATTCGTAGATCATCATGCTTTTGGCCCTGGAGACGGGTGCCTCTTTTTCAACAAAATAGTCGAAAGTTATCTCCAGGTGGGCGAACTCCGCTTCCAGGCGCTCGCGGATCTCTCCGAGGATGGTGGGGAAAATATTGATGCCGATTTTTTTGTGGTACTTATTTATAACCTCAACAAAGCGGCTCATGTGTGTGCCCTTAAAATGATGGGGCAGACCCACATAGATATTGAATGAGCCGATGGTGTTCTGTACGCCGTTGGTTTTATCGAGGACTGAGATTGGGTATTTTACCCCTTTGACACCAACTTTATTGATGTCGATCTGGCGAAAGTCCTGCATCTTCTGGGTATCGTGAATGGGGGGCATACTTTTTCCTTATATTTAGCGGTAGTAGGACGCCGCTGCCTTTTCAGATTCCCAGGCTGTGACTTTGTCGACCTGAACCGGGAGTTGCTCAAGTTTTTTTTCCAATTCCAGGAAAATGTATCTAGCAATCAGTTCTGATGATGGACTCTGTCCGGCAAACATCGGCAACTCATTGAGGTAGGTGTGATCCAGGGTGTCAAGGATAGTATTCGTATGATCCTTGAGGACTTTAAAGTCGATCAGCATCCCGCTTTTATCTAGTTCTGAGCCGTGTATATGGATCTCAATTTTCCAGTTATGGCCATGTAGGTTTTCGCATTGACCGCAGTAATTGAGAAGGTTGTGAGCCGCCGCAAAAGCGGTTTCGATTTTTAGTGAATATGGCATCGTTCGCTCTCTCCTGAAATTTTATAAAAATGTTTGCTACTTACGCTGAATAGTTACAAAATTCCTAAGACCCTAACCCTTGTTGGCGGTAGTCTTCAATGAATGAATAGGGTAGAATTCTGATTAACTCCTCAAGCGTGGTATCTCCAGCTTTTAATTTGCCGATTGCCTCTTCCATGATCGGGATGGTGCTTTGTCGGGCACTTTCTTGGAGCTCATCCTGTGGAGCCTTTTTGTTAATCAGCAGAATGTCATTCTGATTCGGTTCCCATAATTCTGCAATGGCAAGGCGTCCTTTGAAACTGGTGAAGTTACATTGTTGACAGCCGCGTCCTTTGACCCATTTAATATCTGTGGGTGGGCTGGCGAAGAATTCATTAATGAGTTCTTTCGGTGGGCTGTAGGCCTCTTTACAGTGTGGGCAGGTGCGCCGGGCCAGGCGTTGAGAGATAACACCGATTAAGGATGAGGTGATCATGTTGGGCTCGATGCCGAGTCCGGCCAAGCGGGTGATGACACCGAGTGAATCATTAGTATGTAAGGTGCTTATGACAAGATGCCCGGTTTGGGCTGCCCGAACCGCCATCTCGGCGGTTTCATCATCACGGATTTCACCGATCATGATGATCTCCGGGTCGTGACGCAAAAAGACTCGAATGTAACTCGCAAAGGTCAGACCAATTTTTTCATTAACCTCACATTGCATAAAGTTGTCATAGACATATTCGATCGGATCTTCGGCTGTGAGGATTTTTAGGCCGGGGCGATAAGCACTTAAGAGGCCCGATTGCAGGGTTGTACTCTTGCCTGAGCCGGTAGGGCCCGTAACCAGAATGATACCTGTGTTTCGATTGAAGAGTTTGATCAGTTTTTCAGTCAGCTTGGGAGAAAAATTCAGCTTTTCAATGCTTGTTGGTGACCGGCGTGAGTCAAGAATCCGGATGACGACATTTTCTCCATAGTAAGAGGGGATAACTGAGACCCGGAAGTCGATGTGGGTTTTTTCTCCTTGGCGCACGATATGGGAACGGAAACTGCCGTCCTGAGCGAGTCTCTTTTCGGCAATATCAAGTTTGCACATAATCTTGATTCGGGAGATGATTTCACGATGGTAATTGTTGATGTCACCCTGGATGTCGCCGAGGTTGAACTCCTGGAGCAGTCCATCGATCCGGAATCTGACCACCATGCGGTGGTCGAGGTTCTCTAAATGAATGTCGGAAGCCTGCTTCTGGATGGCCAAACTCAAAATACGCTGGACAAATATGTCGGCTCTTTTGCTCTCACGGGCTTCAACGTATTGGGGTTTTCTGATCTCATCATGGTCATCATCTTCCAGCTCAAAGGCCAAATCAATAGAGCTCTCTTCACTGCTAACCTTAGAGTCGTAGGGTTCATCTTGTAAATTTTCTTGCGGGTAGAGTTTTTTGAAGGCTTCCTGGATGGCTATTTTGGATGAGGTGACAATGTTGATCTTTAAACGGGTGAACATCTCGAGTTCAGCCACGATCTCATTATTGGTGGGATCGTCCATGGCCAGCGTGATACTACCTTCGGTCAAAGAAACTGGAATGATTTTATGGCGAAAAGCGTAGTCGCGGTTAATTATTTTAGTCAGGTTGTGGTCGATATTGAGGCGGCTTATGTCGATAAAGGGAATGTTGAGTTGGGTGCAG
>JAUVDU010000031.1 GCA_030595135.1 Deltaproteobacteria bacterium
GCGAGAAAAGCGAGCAGAGAGAAATTTTTTCGCAAAGGCAGAACTCGGCTCGGGTCAATGCCTGAGGGTAGGTAAGCCGGGCTTCGGTTGGCGACGATATCATCGACCTGATGACGTTTTAAGTGGTGATTTTCGCCTAAAACTTTGGCAAAGTGGCGGCGTGTGATATTGTCACCGCAAGCTTCTATCTCGGCCACCGTCAAAGGTTTCTTGAGCAGGAGGGAAGGGGAGTCCGGGCCGAAAAATTGATTGATGGACTCGACTCGATCCCGAACCAGGGCGGTTCCCCGGCCGGCGGCAAAGAGAGTCTGAATAGTTTGCAGGAACTCTCGGTTTTTGAGCTGTTTTGGCTGAAAGTAGAGCAGTAGATGAAGTGAACCGACAAAAGCTGGACGTCGAAAACGTAGAGTTAGTTCAACCCCGGGAACGACTTTGATGTCCGACTCCAAACCCGCTTGTAAGGCTTCGTCAAGACCCATTATGGTATCATGGTCGGTCAGGGCCACCGCCTCCAACCCTTTTTCAGCCGCCTGCTTTACGACCTCCGACGGCGATAGCTCACCGTCGGATGCAGTACTATGATTATGTAGATCAGCAACAATTTTTTGTGACATTAGATTCCTCTCAGGGTTTACGAATTTTATGTTTGTTGATTTTGTAGCGCAGGACGCGTTCGCTTAAACCCAAAGCTTCGGCGGCTCGGGTTTGAATCCAATTGTGTTTTTCCAGGGCTTCAACTATGAGTCGGCACTCGATTACGGTTAGGTGTTCTTCGAGCGTGCCGTTACTGTTTTTTTCCGGAAAGCGAACTTCGGCAGGCAAGTCAGCGGCCCGAATCATGGAGCTCCGGGCCAGGGTCGAAGTTCTCTGGACGATATGTTCGAGCTCCCTGATATTGCCGGGGAAATGGTAACGGGCTAAAGTATTCAGGGCATCGGCGGAAAATTGGATTCCGCTTAAGCCATAGCGTTCAAGGAAAGCTGTGATCAGATCGGGAATATCTTCACGCCGGCTGCGCAACGGTGGGATTTCGACCTCAATTACTTTGAGACGGTAGAAGAGATCTTCACGAAAAGTTCCGGCTTTAACCATTTCACTCAAATTACGGTTGGTCGCCGCCAGCAGCCGGATATCAACCTCAATCTCCTTCTCTCCACCCACCCGGGTAATCTTTTTCTCCTGTAGGGCGCGTAAGAGTTTGGCTTGGGTGCCAAGTGGCAGTTCGCCAATTTCATCAAGCATCAAAGTACCGCCGGAGGCGATCTCAAAATGGCCGCGGCGGCGTCCTGAAGCTCCGGTAAAAGCTCCTTTTTCATGACCGAATAGTTCTGATTCGACCAGGTTTTCCGGCATTGCCGCACAGTTTATGGCAACGAAAGGATGTTCCCGGCGTGGACTCAAGAGGTGCAGCAGCCGGGCAATAAGCTCTTTGCCGGTACCTGTTTCACCACTAATTAAAACCGTCCACGGGGTTGGTGCGGCCCGTCGTATAATCGAAAGCAGCTCGCGCATGGCAACGCTACTACCGACCAGTTTCAGTGGTAGTTCACGCTCTTGGTCGAGTACCGCATTCACCTCCTCGGCGTCACAGTCAACCATTATCTCCTGTTCCAGGGCTCTTAAACGTTCGAGGAGATGGTTAAGGTCGACCGGCTTTTCAAAAAAATCATCAGCCCCCGAGCGCATAACAGTAACGGCGGTTTCAACCGCGCCATAGGCGGTGATCATGATGGTTCTCAACCGAGAATTAATCTCTTTCAAGGCGATCAGGAGCTCGTCGCCGTTGATATCGGGCAAACGATGGTCGAGCAGGGCCAGATCGATATTCTCATGGTTTACTAAAGCCAGAGCCTGTTTGCCATCACCCGCCAAGCTGATAGTAAATCCCTGTTTTTCAAGAAAACCGCCCAAGAGCTCGCACTGGTCTTTTTCATCATCAACAATTAAAATATGCATAGTCTCTAATTTGGTAAAAAAATGTGCTGCCGCAGAACCCCGGGCTCAGCGGCTGCAACTGTGAATCGGCCATTGTGGGCCCGGATGATCCGCTCTACCATTGCCAGGCCAAGGCCGGTGCCGCGGGTTTTGGTGGTGAACCAGGGCTCGATAATTTTTTTAACCTCTATCTCTGGAATTTCAAGTCCGCCATTTTCAAAGATTAATTCAAGCTCTTGGTTGCTTTTTTGCAATGTGATTTTGAGAAATCCGCCTTCAGGTTGGGCTTCGAGTGCGTTTTTTAAGAGGTTTTCCAGGGCTTGACCGAGGAGGTCGGCGTCAGCCTGGATGGATCTGTCTGGTGTTGATAATTTGCTTTTTAGAGTGATCTCGATAGCCAACGTATCAGCTTTTGTCTGATAAAGGGCTATAATATCAGTGACCAGAGCGCTGATGTCCAGGGCGTTACGTTCAGGATTAAGGGGTTGGGCAAAGCGGCGCAGATCACCGACAATGCTGTCGGCCCGGCCGACGGCATTGCGCATAGCACTTACCAATGGGTCATATTCTGACTTTAAACCACTCTCCTCAATCTCTAAGCGCTGGAGACCGATACTGATGGCATTTAAGGGGTTGCGAATCTCATGGGCTAGGGCCGCCGCAGCTCTTCCTAATGCCGCATCTTCGCGTTCGCGGGCGAGACGTTGTTCATAGCGGCGGACATTTAATAAAGAGGCCAGTTGATAACGGTAGAGGAGCCAGGAGCAAAAACATCCAAGTCCCGCTAAAAGCAGGGCGAAAAGGAAAAAATCGCGCCAAAGACCCTGTTTTCTGGCCACTAAAAAATCTGATTTAAAACCGGCCGTAAGGGTCTGCCCGTTCATCGGCAGCCGGGCCTCAACTATCATTTTGCTATCTGTGATAATCTCTTTTAAGGGTTGTTGGGGAGATATTGGGGAGAGGTTTGTGGGCTCAAGACGAACGTAGGTTATTCCCGGTACATTGTTTAGGGTTTCAAGCAGTTGTTCAATGCCGACCTGTTTTTGCAGGGATTCGAGTCGTTGAGCTCCGAAACCGAGCCACATATTGCCCTCTCCCTCCTGTCGGGGATAAGAAAGGGTAAAAATATGGCCTTCAGTATGATGCGTAAAGCGGATCTGGTTGTCGATTTTTTTCAGCGAGATAGCGCTATAGTCGTTTTGCCATTGCGGTGGACCACTGACCCTTTTATGACCATCATCAATGGTGATTCCATTAAGACCGGACTCTAAAGCCAGAGCCGTCAATTCGGCTTCGGTGAAAGGTTCGATCGCAGCTAGATAGTCGATAAAGCGGGCTGAATTAAGCATGAACGTACGGGCCACCGTTTTGACCACTGCGGCCGAGGCGATAGCGTTATCGGCGTTAAGCTGAATTACCTGAGCCAGAAGTTGGGTGTGTTCTCGGGTGTGGCGATAGAATGAGCGCTGTTCACGGTCGGCCTGCCAGAAAAAATAGAGCAGAACAACCAGGATGAGAGCTCCGAAGAGCAAGAGGTTGGTCAGCCATAAAGGCAGTTTGCGCTTTTCGGACGTTTCGCTTGCAGGCCGATTTTTCTTTCTCCTTTGAATTTTCCTGGCTGGGGAGGAAAACTCCGGCTCGTGATTTCGTTTAGCGTCCGCCATGGCCGCCTTTCCCGCCACTGCGGCCGCCACCGGAACGTCGGCCACGGCCACTTAAACGTGAACGTACCCCGGTCGGGTCGTAGCCCCGGCCGTATGAAATCCGCACTGTCTTAGATGGGTTGTCGTTTTGTTTCCAGATTCGGATAAGATCGCCCTCTTTGAGGCGGGGCGGTAACTCTTGGTGAGGAACTTCCAGGTCAATAGTAGTTTGTGAGATTTTTGCGGCCGTCGATTCTTGACTTTTGTCTGCTTGAGAGTTAGTGATGACGGTCAGGTGAATTTTACCATTGACCTCGACCATGGTGCGGATGCGGCCGCATACCAGTTCCCAGGCCCGGGCTTGATTTGGTCGCCCGGCATCCAGGAAAAAGAGCATGTAGGCCCCGATGAGGCTTAATATGAGTATGTTAAACGACCTTGCCATAAATTGTGCCGATAGTCATCTTCGTTGATAACTGAATCTCTTTTGCTCCAGTTCCAGGCGCCTGAAATAGTCCAGCTGCCCCGTCGCCAGGAAGCAATAATTTCGGAGGTGTAGATCTTTTCCGTGCGCTCTTCTTTGCGGTAATCATATTTATAGGGAAGCCGTTCTCCGCTTAAGGCCCAGATAAATTCCAAGGTTGCGGTCGGGTGCCAGTTAAGATTTACGCCTAGGCCATAAGCTGAACGCTTTTCCGCATCAATTGAAGAGTGGCGGTGCCGCCAGAAAACTTCGCTGCCGCCATCCAGATAAGGGGTGAAGGCATAAAAAGCTTTAAGTGCAGTTGCGACCAGCCGATCACTGCGGTCACCGCTGTTATGGTGTTTCGGTTGTCCGGTATTATGTGGGTTAAGAGAGTTTTGTTGGTTTAGCGGTTGCTTCTTGTCGGTACTGCCATTAAGGCTGTGCCCGCCATTTCTTTGATTTTCCGGGGTGATTGTCCGGCAATAATCTTCCCAACTTAAACTAGCTTCAAACTCCAGATTCAGGCGGGATCCGGCAAACCAGATCAGGCGAGAGCCGAGGCTTAAATTGTCGAACTCGTTATCATCGACCAAGGGGTTGCGATAGGCGGTCAGGTCACTGAAAAACTCCAGGCGACAGGGTAGTTCTGGTAACTGGGTTGAGGTTACTACTCCGGCCCCAAGCTGCCAATTATCGTCAAGCCCGTCATAGAGTTGATAGTTGGCGAAACTCAACAGGGTAATTGAGGTGGATGGGTAATTTGGCAGCGGTAAAGTCCACCATATATTAATTTCAGCCTCAGTAAAAGCCGCCCCTTCAGAGCCCTTTTCCAGGCGTGGATTGTCATCATAGCCGCTGCCGACACTCATTTCGAGATCCAGTGCCCGGGCGCTGGTTGCCGTCAACAGGCAGATAATGCTTAAAAGAAGCAATCCCCGCCAATTCCATCTTTCGGATCGTAGCATTCCCTGATTTCTTTTAAATCTCAATTAAATTGAAGGTATGTCGTAATTTATATTTATAGCAATAATTCTAGGTTATTTCAGGAATATATGCAATGAAAAAAGTAAAAATTCGGATAACCCGTAAATTCAGGGTACACAATCCCGATTTCCTGTGGAGAATCAGGTTATGTCCCCAAAATTTGCTAAAATCCATCAATATTCGGTGCTTTTTTACTTACGCCGAATATTTACTGAAAAAATAGCTGCAACTATTCCTCCTCCATCTGTGATCCTTTTAAGACCACGGATGGAGGAGGAGGGAGGCTGTCCGGGAAGGTGTAATTTTTTCGAAATAACGATGATTAGTTGAGGAGAAGAGGGGCCTCCCTCGGACAGTCTTCTTAGAGCTGTTAGTTTAACTTTTATTCAGTAACCAGAGGGCAGATTCCAGTGCCATTGCAGGTTCCAGTGCCGCCACCGCCGCCGGCACCAGCACCACCTTGTCCCCGCCAGGACGGACGGCCGTCTTCGTCGCGCAAATCTACGGTGATGTCTTCGCCGTCGGCGATAATGATGGTTAGACTGACAGCAATTAAGCGGGATGTACCATCACTGAGGGTGACTTCGACGACATCAATCTCAACTTCGTCACTAACTGCTGGTTTGAGCACCTCGATGCTGTTCCAGAACCCTAAAGGACCCATGCCATAGACGGTTATAAGTTCATCACCGTTATCAACGATCAAGCCGGAGCCCGAAATTCCGGCATCGGTAACGAATCCTTCGATAGTACCTGCCGGGACAGCATCAAGCATTAAGCCGCCGCCTGTTCTTGCCCCAGCTCCTGCGCCGTTGCGAGCCCAAAGTGAAGTGTTGCAAAGAAGCCCGAAAACCATAACCAGGGTGATCATTAAAATACTTTTTTTCATTTTTTTCTCCGTCATAAAAGTTTTTGTAAATTGTTGTCAGACAGGGGAGCAATCCCCCTCCCTCACGCTTTTGAGTGATGTTGTTAAAAGCATGTCCGGCCGGACAAGTTGTGATGAATTAAAGATGACGTAACTATTCAGCGTAAGTAGGAAAGCACTTAATTTTGATGGATTTCAGTGAATTCTGGGGACATAACCTGATTCTCCGAAGAAAATCGGGATTGTGTCCCCTGAATTTACGGGTTAGCTGAATAGTTACAAGATGACATCACATGTTTCGTTTCTATGTTTTCTTGTTTAGCGATTGTCGTGCCAATACTAAAAAAATAAAAAATCCTGGTTTTGTAGCAATTTACTAAGTCTTGACCGGAAAACAGACGACAATCACAGTAATCTTTCGACAATTTTGTCGAATCAAGAAAAATCATGCCGACGTAGAGAAAATTAATAGGCTTTTACGAATGAAATTTCACTTAAAATGGTCAAAACTTTTTTGACTACGAAATAATACAAAAAGTTTTTATCCGTGTTATCCGTGCCATTCGTGGTTATTTTTTTATTTCTTTTAACCACGGATTACACGGAGAAGAAAATCTTTTTGCTTCCGGCAAAGCCGGGTTGTGATTTATGATAATTGGTAACTTGTTTATATTGTAGGTAATCTTTTTTTGTTTTTTTTTAGGGCATTTTATGTTATGCAGGTCATCGGATCAAATAGTGTTATAGAACTATGTAGATATTTTGACTTGAAGGCAAATTCGAAAAGCAATTTTTTGACGTACTTGAGTTCTAGAAAATATAAGCCTGTGAAAAATCGGAGAGTGTTAAGCAAATGAAAAAAACTGTTTTGCAAATCTCTTTTTTACCTTTTTTGTGGTTGTGCCTGATGCTGGTTGCGGTTCCGACGGCATCAGCCGAACCCGCTTTTATCGATCCTGTGACTGCTATGGAGTTTGTCTGGGTGCCGTCGGGCACTTACCAGATGGGACAGACGAAGTCGGAGAAAGAGGATTTGATCAAAGTGATGGGGCGCGATAAATACGAAAAATATTGTGCCGAGGAGTTACCTCGTCATCAGGTCATAGTTGACGGTTTCTGGATGGGGCAGTACGAGGTGACAAATGCCCAGTATCGGCAATTTAAGTTGGCTCATGACAGCAAATCGTACGCAGGGCACTCATTGAATAGTAATAAACAGCCGGTGGTTGAGGTCTCCTGGGAAGATGCGGTTGCTTATGCTCAATGGTTGTCGGCTAAAAGTAAGAGAAAATTTCGCCTGCCGACTGAGGTCGAATGGGAGTATGCCTGTCGGGCCGGGACGACCACGGTTCGTTATTGGGGTGATGATGAGAACTTAGCTTGTCGCCACGCGAATGTCGCCGACCAGACGGCCAAGCAGGAGTGGCCAAAATGGAGAGCACATGATTGTGATGATGGTTTTATCGTGACCGCCCCAGTGGGCAGCTTTCAGCCCAACGATTTTGGTCTTTACGATATGCTGGGTAATGTCTGGGAGTGGTGTTCTGATTGGTATGGTGAGAATTATTACAAAGAGAGCCCGGAGAAAAATCCGCAGGGTGTTGATTCGGGTACTTATCGAGTTGCGCGTGGTAGTTGTTGGGATAATCCGTCACGGTTTGTGCGTTCGGCCAGTCGCAATCGACGCCGACCTGATAATCGCGGCTACGCCCTCGGGTTCCGGTTGGTGGCTTCAAATGTGTCGCCTTAAATATGATGTAACTGCCCAGCGACAGGGTGTTTCGTATCTTATTTGAGATGAATTTCAGGGTAATCTGGGGGCATAACCTGATTCTTCGCAGGAAATCAGGATTGTGTACCATGATTATCCGGGTTCGCTGAGCAGTTGCAATATGATTTCAGTCGTTATTGAAAAATATGCGCCGCCGGGAAACGGACTTGGTTTTTATCAGGACAAGGCGGTTTTTGTCCCTCAAACAGCGGTTGGCGATGAGGTTCTGGTAAGGGTTGAAAAAGAGAAAAAACGCTATATCATCGGGCGCCTTGAGGAGGTTGTAAAACCCGGCTCTAAGCGTCGAAAAGTGCCTTGTCCGCATTATGCAGAGTGTGGCGGATGCGATCTACTCCATCTCCCTTATCGGGATCAGCTGGAGCTTAAACAGGAGATGTTGGTTCAGGTTCTGGCCGGAGCCGGGATTCAGGCGGCAGTTAATATGGTTGCCGCACCGAGCGAATTTCATTACCGGCATCGGGCTCTTTTCCGGCGTGATCTGGAGACCGGAGAATTTGGCTTTTTGCGTCGTCGCAGCCATCAGGTGGCGGTTGTTCCCGACTGCCTGGTTTTAGCTCAGGGTTTGACAAACTTGTTAAAAAAGTTTGCCGTGTCACCGGATTTGCCGAAAAAAACAACGGCCTGTTACGGTTTGGCAAGTGTCAACGGTGATTTCGCTGCGGCCGCAGATAATGGTCGCAACTATCAAGCGATTCCCGGGATTCCGGAAACTGTGACCGAAAACTATGGTTTTGGCGATCTTGAACTGGCGGCTTCAGGTTTTGCCCAAGCAAATCCGGCGATAACCCGGCTGATGATCAACGATCTTCGGCAATATTGCGTCGATGCTCGTGAAGTGGCTGAACTCTATGGCGGTAGCGGCACTTTCTCGTTGCCGTTGGCAACCATTGCCCGGAATCTGACCGTTTACGAAAGTGATTCAGCGGCCGCCGCCAGAGGCCGCCGCAACGCGGCTCGTAACGGTTTGGAAAATGTTCATGTAGTCAGTGGTAGGGTCGAGAAAAAAGCGTTGCCCAAAGCTCTCGATACGCTGGTTGTTGATCCTCCGCGTAGTGGCTTGCAACCGGTTATTATCGAAAAAATGGTTAAAAGCCGGGCTGCACAGCTTATCTATATCAGCTGTAATCCGGCCACCCTGGCCCGCGATCTCGCCCGTCTCAAAGCTTTTTCTAACGGTTTTACTTTAGATTCACTTAGTGCCTACGACATGTATGCCGGTACTACCCACCTTGAAGTCATGGCCGTTCTCAAACGTTAACAAATTCTTGGTACCAGATCACCGCTCGGTTGATCAATAATGCGTTCTCCCCCGATCAGCGTTTTCATCGTGACTCTTCCCGTTGGCTGATTTTCATCACGAACCCGGCCGATAATTGCGGCATTTTTTCCTAAGGGATCATCTTGCATGATCTCCAGAACTTTTTTGGCCTCGTCAGCCGGACAAAAGAGCAGCATTTTCCCCTCATTAGCTAGAAACAGAGGTTCCAATCCGTAGATTTCAGCAAAACCGCGAACCTCCTCTTTGACCGGAAGAGACTTTTCCTCAATTTGCAGATGGGTTCGAGATTGTTCGGCGAGTTCGGCCAGAACGCCGCCGGCACCGCCTCGGGTGGCATCCCGTAGACTGTGAATGTTGACAGAGTTTTTCTGTAATTTTTGTACCAGATGGTTCAAGGCGGAGGTAAGGCGACCACCACCGCCGTTACCTTCAGTTAAGAAGATCTTTTGCGGAATAGAGCAGTTAATATTAAACCCAATATGAACTTTTGCCTTCTTTGCCCCTTTGCGATAGTCGGCCCAGACCATGGAGAGAACTGAATCGATCAGTGAACCATCAATAGCAACAAGGTCTCCCAGCTCAGAAAACTCTTTTAGGTCTCTGATTGCTCGCTTGTTTAAACAGATTTTGAAAAACGTGTAAAAATTGTTCGAGGCCACGTTCGTTTAGTGAATCAAAAAAAGTACTTTTACCGATTCCTCCACTGGATATTAATAGTAAAGTATGCCGTGTATAATTTTTTTGCCAAGCAGTTTGGTCAACGTTATGGTTGCGGGTTTTTACCTATTTAGAGTTCTGTCCGTTTGCTTTTATCAGGAGAGCTTAAATCTTCAGTAGCTTTGTCGGGCCGGGATAACGCCACGAATGCCGCCGCGCGGTTTTTAGACATCACCGCAGCGTCTCGGGATTAGATGGATATGGGTGTGGAAGATTGTTTGTCCGGCATCATGGCCACTGTTGAAGCCCACATTGAAGCCGGAGATTGAAGGATCCTCGGCCAACAGCTTTTTTCGCATATCTTGGACTAACAGCCAGATCTCGGTGATCTTTTTAGGGTTTAATTCGAGGGGGTCGGCGATGTGATGATAGGGGATAATCAGGCAATACCCCGGTGTTACCGGGGCGTTGTCGTTAATGACGTAAAAATTTCGGCTGTAGGCGACAACCCCCAGTTTTTCCGGAGAACAGAAAGGGCATAATGGAAGGGCTTGTTTGTTTTTCATATCAAAATTAAGCTGCCTTTTTACTCCTCATTCCTTTAATTTGGGAGTACCAGTAGCCGCTGAGAATATAGGAGTAGAGCCAGG
>JAUVDU010000290.1 GCA_030595135.1 Deltaproteobacteria bacterium
CAGGCCTTCATGGCCGCGACCGAACATTTTGTCATTACAATTAAAGGCCGTTCAGCCCACGCCTGCATGCCGGAAAAAGCGATCGACGCAATCCAAGTCGCAGCCCACTTGATTCTGGCCTTAAACCACCTGACAACTAAAAATATCGACCCAATCGATCCGGCTCTGATCTCCATCGGCATGATCAGCGGCGGTACAACTTCCAACATCATTGCCGATCAAGTCACCCTGACCGGCACCATCCGCACCCTCTCCCAAGAACAACATCAACGCCTGCACACAGCTCTTAAACGGGTCGTCAATGATCTGCCCAAAGCTTTCGAGGCCGAAGCTGAAATCAAGATTAGTGAAGTCGCCCCGGCCCTGGTCAATGACCCCCGTCTTTGTGAACTTATGACCGGCATCTTAAGTGAAAACCAGGCCATCTCCCATTTTGAAGACAACGGCCAGCCCCTGCTCGGGGGTGAGGATTTTGCCCGTTTCGCGAATGAGGTGCCCGGTTGCTACCTCTTCTTTGGCTGCGGCAACCATGAACGGGGAATCATCCATCCGTTACACAGCTCCCTCTTCGATATCGATGAAAAAGCCCTCGACATCGCCCTGGCGACCACCTACGCCATCGCCTTGCAAAGTAGCGAGATAATTAATGTTTTAAATAAGGTCAAAAAATCTTAAGGCATCACGGAACAGAATCAGGGCCAGCCCTCCCAGTAACAGACCCAAAAAGCGCATTACGAAAAGATAGAGGCGGCCCGCTAACAAAATCTTTGAGCGTCCCGCCAACAAAGCCAGAGAAATTTTTGCGCCGATCAGAAAAAAATAAAATGTACCTATAAAGGCCAGTGCCGAAAAAGAGCTTTGCATCCAGGCCTTCATAACCAGAGGCCCGCCGACCGTCAACCAAAAAAGATAGGGGTGCGGGCTTAAAAAATTGACAAAAACCCCTTTGCTCAAAGATCTTGCCTGTCTGTTTTGCTGATCGAGCGAAATCCGGGAACTGCGCAGGCTCTTACAGGCCATAAACAACAGCAGCAGAGCTCCGGCCAGAGAGATCATCCCCAACACGATATTTACACGCGACAATTGGGCCAGGACAAAAAGCGTGACCAAGATTATCGGCAGGTCAGTCAGCAGTGGCGCGCAGGCAACCTTGATTCCGGCCCGCCAATCATGTTGCAGGGTTTCGACCAGCACCAGTGTCAACAACGGTCCGGGAGCCAATCCGGCCGAAAGCCCCAGAACCGTACCACTGAGTAAATAATCGATCATTTCCGTTTAACATCCGAAGCCAGATAGTCGACTTCTCCCATCTCATCGCTGAAAACCAGGTGATAAACTTCATGCGGGGTCTCGGCCGCAACCACCCTCGCTGTCATCTCTTGATGACTGAAGACCTTAGAGACCGCCGCTAAAGTCTTCAAATGATCCTCAAAACAGCTTTCGGGAATAATCATCAAAATAATTACTTTAGCTTTTTGACCATCTAAAGAGTTAAAATCAACCCCTTCCCGAATCACCGCCATAACCCCCATGATACAGCGACTCCTAGGTCGAGCACCATCAGGCATTGTCCCATGCGGGATTGCGATACCCTTACCCAGCCCCGTACTCAATGACCGTTCCCGTTCGATAACCGAACGTAAGAGTGGTTCATGGGCATCATCCGGCAAATTATAGGTCGCCACTGCAAAATCGACCATCTCTTTAAGCAGAATCCACTTATCGTCAGCCTTGAACTCCAGCGAAATTGCATCACGGTCAACGATCCCAAAGAGCAAATGACCCGTTTTTCCGGTCTCACCGGCATACTGCAAGACCCTTTTAACCATGACCGGCCCAATAAGTTCACTGACCACGATTGAACCTAAGATAATCGCCGTCACGGTTGCTTCATAAGGCCTGAAAAGAGGGTTTTCCTGCATCGCAACCAACAATCCAATCGCGACTCCGGCCTGAGGTATGAGACAAAAACCGAGCAGTTTGCCAACCGGTTTGGGGGCTCGGGTAAGCCATCCGCTAACCCCGGCCCCGAGAAGTTTACCACCATAACGAGCCAGGATATAAGTTACGCCAACAGCTCCCAACGAGGGCAGCAGGGCTAAATTTAGATGGGTTCCGGCCAAAGTAAAAAAACAGACATAGAGAAATGGTTCCAGATCCTCGACCGAGGTCAGAATCTGGCGGTTGGCCGAAGAAAAATTGGTTATCACGAAACCCAAAACCATATTGGGCAGAAGTGGTGAGATCTTGAGCCACAACGATATCCCGGTCGTAAAACATATAACCATCAACAACAGAGAGACAAAATGGGCCTTTTCCTGAAGCCTGCGTGCCAGAATCGTCATTATGGCCCCGCTACCGACGCCAACCAACAGCGCCTGCCCCAACACCAACCCGGCCTGGGTAACCTGCGCTCCAAGATCAACCCGACCACCGAGACGACCACCGATCACCACTGAAACCAGAACAAAAATAACAATCGCCAGAACATTATCGAGGGCAACTACCGACAAAAGATTTTTCACTAGAGGCCCGTCGGCCTCGGTCTCGCGAATAACCGACAAAGTTGCCGCCGGGGCGGTCGATGCCGCAATCGTCGCCAGGAGAAGGGAGATAACCCAGTTATCAAGCCAGAAATTACAGAAAAAATAGACCGCAACCATCGCCGTCAGAGCCTGAGTCAGAGCAATCGAGAGAAGGCTTAAAGCCTGAGGGGCGATACGACGTATCTTGAGATGGGAAGCGATCGAAACGGCAATCAGGCTTAAAGCCATTTCGGAGATTGGTTTGAGGGTATGATAGACGATCTCGTGCGTTAAGAGATGGGTCAAATAGGGGCCGATGATAATCCCGGCAACGATATTTCCAGTAACCGAAGGCAGGTGCAGGCGCCGGGCCACACTGCCCCCCAGCAACCCGGCCGTAACTAGGATACTCACCGCGAGAATGGCATTCACAAAACCCACCCCGCTCCGGCTTTAAATAAAACGCCGGCAATCTTGCCCTGACAGTCCAAAATAGCCATAACCGCACTATAGCGAAGCCCAATAACTCTGACAAGAAGAAATTTGATCTCCAAACTGTAGGTGGCTAACCGAATTTACCTATTTAGTGCTCCATCTCTCCACCATTATCGAATCGGCCCCTTTCCCTAAATTAACATTATCTAATACTACAGAGTGAAAAAGCACACTATTTTCATACTTTTGTCGTATTGACTTCTTCTGTATTTTATATCATATTGAATAAATACTTCTGCCTAAGCTACTCTCGTTGAAAAGCGGGGTCGGAAAGCCACGGGTCTTGTCACCTGAATCCACAAAGACAGCCGGGTTGCCATATAAGAGCAATCCGGCTGTCTTTTTTTGTGAACAGCAATGGAGGAGACATGAAAATCAATCAAATAAAGTTCTTCTGTTCATTATTATTGATATTGACCGCTGTTCTTGGGGTAACGGCATTTAATGTCA
>JAUVDU010000227.1 GCA_030595135.1 Deltaproteobacteria bacterium
TGGGGCCGCTTGATATGCGCATGGATCCAACCTCCGGAGAACCGGCATCCACGATTGTCAATCAAGCCGATTACAAAACTCTGTTCAAAATTTTTCGTGATTTCGGGGAAGAGCCCTATGCTGCGGCCATCGCTCGTAAAATTGTCGAAAGCCGCGTTCAAAATCCTCTATTAACAACTCGTTCTCTAGCGGCCCTGATCGAAGATATGGTGCCGGTCTACAAGCGTTCTCGACGCCATCCTGCAACTCTGGTTTTTCAGGCTTTACGCATTGTTGTTAATGACGAGCTCAATGCTCTTGAGCGGGTGCTCAATGCCGGTCTTGAACGACTTGAGCACGGGGCGAGGATGGTGGTTATATCCTATCACTCTCTCGAAGATCGTCTGGTAAAACGGATTTTTCGTCAAGCTGCTAAAGGTTGTGTCTGTCCGCCCCGGGTTCCGGTTTGTGGTTGCGGGCAAAAGCCATCGGTTAAAATTTTGACCGGGCGCGGAGTCCGGCCTCAGGAGTCGGAGATAGCTCTCAATCCCCGCAGCCGCAGTGCTTGTCTGCGGGCCATTGAGTGTCTGTAGGATATTTCTTGTGGCGGTGAAAAAAAAGCAGCCATCACAGTGGAGCCGGCTTAATAGTTGTCTGTTGGTGGTTATGGTGGGAATGATATTCTATTGTTCCTGGATTAATAATAAAATTGTTACTCGGGGTTATCGACTGAATGAGTTGCGACAAGCTGAAAAACATCTCATTGAGGAGCAGGATAAACTGGAAGCCGAATTGGCGACGTTGAAAAGTCCTCGGAACTTGGCTCGATTGGCTCGTAGGTTGGGCCTTAAAGAGCCCCGATCCGGACACAAAATGGTTTTACCATGAAAAAACGGACAAAGCGCGAGTCTAAAGATGAACGACGTCGTTTGCGTCAACGGATAGGGGTAGTTGCCGGCGTCGTCGTTTTCAGTTTGGTCGCGGTTGTCGCCAGGGCCTATTTTCTCCAGGTCGTAAAACACGACTATTACTTGGCCCGTCAACAGAGTCAGAGTAATTCCAGTCGCTTGGTTCATTGTGATAGAGGGGAAATCCTGGCGTCTGACGGCAGGGCTCTGGCGATCAGTGTCAAGGGGGAATCTCTCTATAGCGAGCCCCGGCGGATTAAAGATAAGAAGCGTATTGCCAAAGGGCTGGCGCCGATTTTAAAAATGAAAGTTTCAAGTCTGGAGCGGCGTTTGAGCGGAAAGCGGGGTTTTGCCTGGCTCAAACGTTCTTTAAATCCAGCCCAGGTTGAGGCTCTGAAACCTTGGTGTAAACAGGAACCGGGGCTGGCCTTTCTAAAGGAAAACCGACGAATTTATCCCAACCGGGATCTTGCCGGTCAGGTGTTAGGTTTTACCGATATCGATTGTCGGGGGCAGGAGGGGCTGGAGCGTTATTACGAAGAGTATCTTCAGGGGCATCAACTTTATATTGCTATAGAGCATGACGCCAAGCGTCAGGTGATCGAGAGTTCTCAGTCGGCGGAATTTGATTATCTTAAAGGGAAAACCGTCTATTTGACGCTTGATCGCCGCCTGCAGGCCTGGGCCGAGCAGGAGCTTGAAACGGCGGTTACCGGGAGTCGGGGCAAGGGTGGTGTCGCTCTGGTTATGAATGCCGATGACGGTGCCGTTTTGGCGATGGCCCAATACCCGCGTTTCAACCCTAACAGTAAACGGAAAAATAATCCGGCTTTGTGGCGCAATCGGGCGGTTACCGATCTTCTGGAGCCGGGTTCTACCTTCAAAGTTTTTACCTTGGTAGCGGCGTTGGAATCCGGCCTTTTCAAGATCGACGATCTTATTGATTGTGAAGAGGGGAAATTTAAAGTCGGTCGTCGAACGATTCATGATACCCACGAATATGGTCTTTTGCGTCTTGACGAGGTACTTAAATATTCCAGTAATATCGGTTGTTCAAAGATTGTCGATCGTGTCGGAGCTGAGCGTTTTTATGCGGTTTTAAAAAACTTCGGTTTCGGTTCTTGCAGCGGCATCGATTTTCCCCATGAGCCTTCCGGTCGTTTACGCCCCTGGCAAAAATGGCGGGAGATTGATCTTTGTAATCTCGCTTTTGGTCAGGGCGTATCCGCGACCTCGGTTCAACTTGTGGCCGCATATGCGGCTCTGGCCAATGGGGGGCATCGGGTGACTCCGCATCTGGTGGCTAAAATTGTCAACGGGGCGGGTTGGACGGTCTATGAGCATCCGGCCGGAAAATCATCCCGGGCTTGTAGTAGCAAGGTGGCGCAACAGGTCGATCGGGCTTTGGCCATGGTGGTAGAAGATGATGGTACTGCGCCTCAAGCCCGGATTCCCGGATTCAGAGTGGTGGGGAAAACCGGAACTGCCCAAAAATTTGATTTTGCTAAAAAGAGTTATTCTCATGAGGACTACTGGTCCTCATTTATCGGATATGTTGATCCGCCTAAGGGCCAGTCGCGTAAGATTGTTTATGTCATGATCGATGAGCCCCGCAGCTCAATTTATGGTGGCATGGTTGCGGCTCCGGCTTTTCAGCGGATCAACCGTCATCTGGTAAGTTATCTTAATTATGCTTCCCAAGCCGAGTTTGCCACGCTCACCATGCCTGATTGCGAGGAAGAAGAGGCCGGTTGCTCAGTGGCTGAGAATGGTGGCGAAAGAGTTGAAAACTTAACCGGAAATGCTACCCAAGTAGCAAACGTGATGCCCGATTTTACCGGCCGGACGATCCGAGATGCATTAATTCTCATCGGCAGCTATCGGCGTAGTGTCAAAATTTCGGGTCAGGGGCGAATCGTGTCCCAGAAACCCCTACCGGGAACGACATTAGAGCCCGGGCTTGATTTTGTTTTCCATCTAAGTAGTGAGATCTAAAATGTGTGTTAAGCGAAATCATTACTGGAAACTTGGACAACTGGCTGACCTTTTGCAGATCAAGGTTTTGCCGGTTTGTCAAGAGCTTGATCTCAGTTTTGATCTAACCGGAATCACCACCGATAGCCGTAAGATTTGTCCAGGAGAACTTTTTATCGCGTTGCGGGGCGAACATTTTGATGGTCATGATTATATCGATCAGGCGATTGCTGACGGAGCTGTCGCCGTCGTGCTTGAAGAAGGATTTTCAGAGCTTTTAAACCTGGTTCAACGTTATCCTCAGACTCTTTTTCTGCCGGTCAAAGATAGTCTAGTCGCTTTGGGCGAATTGGCCCAAGCCCGTCTTGAGCAGGTCGCACCGCTGGTAATCGCAGTGACCGGTTCCAACGGTAAAACGACGACCAAAGAGATGTTGGCTCACCTCCTGAGCCCACATTTTCGCGTCCATAAAACGGGTGGAAACTTCAATAATCGGATCGGATTGCCCTTGACTATTTTTGCGATGCCTGACGACTGTCAGGTAGTAGTTTTGGAGGTGGGTATGAATGAGCCGGGTGAAATTGCGACTCTGGCGGCGATCGCACGGCCCGATTATGCCGTCTTGACCAATGTTGCGGCGGCCCATCTTCAGGGTTTGGGTTCACTTGAAGCGGTGGCTCTGGCCAAGTGTGAAATTGTTAAAGAGATTAAACCGGGCGGCACCGTGATCTATAATGCTGATGATCCCTATTTCGCAAAGCTGGTACCGGTTGCCGTAAGTAAACGCTTGCCGAATGAGATTGCCCTTTTGCCGGTTACTTGCCACGGGGCGTTAGGGGTGGTGCCGGCCATAGTTAAAGTTTCGGAGATCTGGTTGACGCCGGATGGTTTAAGTTTTGTTTTTGTCAAAGCTAATGAAAAAGCAACTATCAAACTGCCCTGTTGGGGTCGTCATAATGTGATGAATGCGGCCCTGGCCGCGGCGGCCGGGACTTGTTTGTCCGGGGTGACACCCGCAGCTGTCGCCGGGACTTTAAAAAACTTCCAAAACCTGGTGGGTCGACTCGAAAGATATGAGCTCGGAAAAGGCGCCGGGATTTTGGTGCATGATGCCTACAATGCCAATCCCGGTTCAATGGAAGCGGCCTT
>JAUVDU010000310.1 GCA_030595135.1 Deltaproteobacteria bacterium
ACGCTTGCTGCCCCAGGCAAAGGTGCCGATAATCTTGCCGTTATTGTAGTTTTTACGGGAACAATTGACCGCCCCGCACTCAGCCAGCTCCATAATCCCGTCGGTTATCATCTCCGTATGAATCCCGAGATCCTTCTTGCCTTCCAAAGCCTTACAGACCGCATTGGGAACGCCGCCGAAACCAATCTGCAAGGTTGAACCATCTCTAACCTGCTCAGCCACATAACCGCCGATCGCCATGTCAATTTCCGACAAAGGAATAATCGGCAATTCAAGGAGCGGGTCACTGCTTTCATAGACATGTGTAACCTGAGAGATATGCACCTGACAATTACCATAACAACGCGGAGCATCCTGGTTAACCTCAAAGATCACCTTTTTCGCCTTGCGAACAGCCTCCCAAGTATAGTCAACCCCGAGTCCCATACTGAAAAAACCATGCTCATCCATCGGCGAAACAATCGCTCCAGCCGCATCAGAGGGCCAGATTTCACGAATAAGGCGGGGCAGTTCAGAAAAATAGTTGGGCGTAAAATCGGCCCAGCCCGCATGTACCGCCTCGCGTGAGGCACCACTGGTAAAGAGTGAATTATGTTTTATATGAAGTGACGTCTCTTGATCAAAATAGCCCGCTTGAGCCGGCAATATCTGATGCGTCGTGACGTTTTTCAATGATTTTTTACGAGCTTCCAAAGCCATGATAAATCCGTAAGGCTCTCCAGCTCCCACCGGAAACCAGATATGATCTCCAGACTCAATCGCGGCGGCGGCATCAGCCGCCGAACCCAACTTTTCATTATACATTTTCTGCCAGTCAGCCATAAAATTATCTCCTCAACACATTGTGGACAATACATAATAAACAAAAAACAGTGAGTTACATGCTCCCGCCACTACACAAAAGAGACGACCCTGTCAAGCTTTAAACCACAACTTAAAAACTTATAAATCCTGCATAATTTTATTCATATATACATATTAAATAGGCTCAAAAGATAAAACTATTCATTTGACAAATTCTACAAAATTATAGATACGCATCTGTTCAAGGCGCAAATTAAATTCTATCCCCACATCGAGGCAGTTTGCTATGATTTCCGACTTAAACCAACAACTATGCAAGTTTTTTCCGGCCTGGGAAGAGCTTACGACCGCCGCCCGGCAAAATGACAAACCCTTCTACCTGGTCGGCGGCGCTTTGCGTGATCTGCTGAGCGGTAAAGAGATCAACGATCTTGATTTTACCTGTCCGGCCGAAGATATGGCCTACTGGGAAGATATTTTGCTTAAAGTGACGACCGGTCACTTCATTACTATGGGGGCGGAAAAATTTCTGACCCGGAGATTGGTCGGCGATAAAATAACGGTCGATCTGGCCGCCTTAAACGGCCCGGACTTGGCCTGCGATCTTGGGCGCCGTGATTTTACGATCAATGCCATGGCCTGGGGCCTGCACGAACAAAGTTTCCACGACCCTTACGCGGGTCGTAAAGCTCTGGAAGAAGGCACCATTATTTGCGTTACTTCCGACAATCTCCTGGCTGACCCCTTACGGGTTGTGCGGGCGGTTCGCTTTATGCTGGAGATCGACGGCCAACTGACGACGGCGACCAGAGCCGCAATGGCAGATGCAGTCGACGCTCTCAATCAGGTTGCCAAAGAGCGCTTTGCCGTCGAATTCAACCACATTCTGGCCCACCATCTGACGGCCCGTGGGCTTAAGGAGCTCGCAAGCGTTGGTGCCTTACAAAAAATCCTGCCGCCGCTGGCTCCGCTTGCGGGCCTGGAACAGAATAATTTTCACCATCTTGACGCGCTCGATCACACCCTGGCCGTGGTTGAAGCACTCGACCAATTTTGTCAAAAGAATCCACTCGCGATTACGCCGCCGACATGCGCCGATCGGATTCTGCTCAAATGGGCCGCCCTGCTCCATGACACCGGTAAAGCTTTGACTAAAACCATCGACCCCGATACCGGCATCATTCACTTCTACGGCCATGAACGTTTTTCAGCCCATCTCGCCCGCGAAACCTTAGCCGGCTTCGCCCTCGGCAAAGAATTTCTTATGCGCCTCTCGCGCCTGATCGAGAACCATCTGCGCCCCCTGTTACTCAATCTGAACAACGCCAAGGAGAAGAGCTTGCGCCGCCTGGTCTTTGACCTTGAAGGTGACCTTGATCTCCTTCTACTCCACGCTCTAGCAGATCTCGAAGCTACCCGAGGCCGGGCTCCCGGCCCTCGGCTTGAGGCGCTTAGCAACCTGAGCCGACGTCTCAGGGAAATTTACCACTTAGAACGCGCCAATTTTATCAAGCCCCTGATCAGTGGCAAAGATCTGATCGCCTTAGGCCTTGAACCGGGCCCGGCAATTGGTATCATAATAAAATTGATTCACCAGAAACAACTTAATGGGACGATTAACAACCCGGCTCAAGCTCTGGCTGAGGCGCAACTATTGATAGCGGAAAAATAGATGAAACTATTCAGCTAACCCGTAAATTCTGGGGACACAATCCCGATTTCCTGCGGAGAATCAGGTTATGTCCCCAGAATTCACTGAAATCCATCAAAATTAGGAGCTTTTCTACTGACGCTGAATAGTTATAAATAGATATTATAAATCAGATATACAAAATTATATATACCGAAATGGCACTCGAAAAAAGATTGACAAATAATGCACAATAGTATAAGAGGCCCTCCGGTTTACTGGAGAACGATTATATTTCCTTCAAGCGCCACCTTTAATATTTCGTATTGAGGACGTATGGCTACTCAACAATACAAATTAAACAAACATGACAGATCAGCGCTACCCGGAAATTTAAGCAATAACAGGGCAACGGCTTGAAATATCAAGCCCGTTGCCCTTTTTTTTTACCACCAGCCCAGCTGGTGAGAACCATCAACCGACCGGCCGCCAAGCGCCGGGGAAACTAAATTTCCTTTAGGAGGAACAAAAAATGGGATTAGATTTCAGCGTCTTTAACGCCCCTGAACTAGCTGACTGGGAGATCGCCGCACTGGCCGAAGAGAAAATGATGAAACCGATCACCGAGATCGCCGATGAACTTGGCCTGGTAGGTGAAGAGTTGATTCCGATGGGCAAATTTGTTGCCAAAATCGACTACATGAAAGTTCTTGAACGCCTCAAAGATAAGCCTGACGGAAAATATGTCAACGTCACCGCAATCACCCCGACCCCTCTGGGCGAAGGTAAAACCACGACCAGCATGGGTCTGGTTCAAGGTCTTGGTTTGATGGGCAAAAATGTTGTTGGTGCTATCCGTCAGCCTTCCGGCGGCCCGACTTT
>JAUVDU010000113.1 GCA_030595135.1 Deltaproteobacteria bacterium
CTTTCTCGTTTTTCATAGATGGTTTCGCAAATTTCGCGTAATCGCAAGAATTTGCCACTCTCTTTTTCGGTAAATAGATCCGAGCCCAGATATTGAGCTGGATGGTTACAGAGTTGTTTGAACTTCATCAGGGCAGCTAAAATGATGCCTCTTCTTTGGATTCCATCCGCATGTTCAATCGCATAGCTGACCCCTTTTAAGACCTCACTGTAGAGAACCGTCTGCTTTTTACTCATTGCGGCCCAGGTTTTAACCTCGACCTTGTCGGGCAGGTCGGCAATGATCGATTTGTCGGCTTTTAAACGCCTCAGGATAAAGGGGCTGACCATTTTTCGCAGTCCGGCATAACCGTCCGGGTGCCGGCTGAGTTCTTTGCTGAAGCGGCCAAACTCTTTGGCGTTACCTAAGAGGCCCGGATTGATAAAATCGAAAAGGCTCCAGAGGTCGGAGAGCCGATTTTCAACCGGCGTGCCGGTCATGATAATGCGGTTAACCGCAGTCAGCTTTTTTACGGCTCGGGTCTGTTTGGTGCCGGGATTTTTTATGGCTTGAGCTTCATCTAAAATCACGTAATTCCAGGAGTAGTTCTGCAACCATTGATATCTCTGAACCAAGGCGTAAGTCGTGATGACCAGATCAAGTTGGTCAAGTTTTTCCGAGTTTAGTTCCGGTACCTTGCCCGGTTTATGGAGGTCGGGGTGGGCGGCAAAATAGACCAGGTTGGGATAGAAGGTATCTATCTCATTGCTCCAGTTTGCGAGCAGGGAGGCGGGGATGATCAGGAGCGAAGCTCGAGAAGAAGCGACGGTTTTTTCTTTTTTCAGGTTTTTACTTTCCAAGTTTTTATTTTTCCGGCGCTCTTTTTTCAAGGCGTTGAGAAAAGCCAATACCTGCAAAGTCTTTCCCAGCCCCATGTCATCGGCCAGGCAGGCACCGAACTTCAGTTTATGTAAGTAGAAAAGCCAGTTCAAACCATCCTGCTGGTAGGTGCGGAGTTTTGCCTTAAATGATTTGTCGGTTTTAATTGGATCAAGGGTTTGGGGCTGGGTTAACTTTTGTATAACTGTCTGCAGCCAAGCGCCGTTCGAAATACCGGAAAGGAGCTCATCCGTCTCTGCGCCGAGCAGTTTTTGCGGGTTGATCGAGAGCCGCATCGCTTCCAGCAGGGTCAGGCCCTCTTCGTCGCTCAGCTCCCGGGCTTTCTCGTAGGCCGCAAGTGTTTCTCTTAATTTATCCGGATCAACGGCAACCCACTTATTTTTCAGGAAGGCTAAACCCTCGGATTCATTAAGTAGATGGCGGGCCTCTTCTTCGGATATTTCAGTATCGCCAATCATGAGCCGGGGACTGAAATCAAGCAGGGCCTCAAAGCCGACCATCGAAGGTGTTTTCTCGCCGATACTGAGATTCAGGCCGATCTTTGCGGCTTTACCCTTCCACCAGTTGGGAATTCGGCATAAAATGCCGGACTCCTCATAGAGGGGGATCTCTTTGAAAAATGTAAAGGCTTCTTTGCTTGACCAGGCCAGCGGGTAAAATAACTCGCCACTTTCTCTTAAGTCGGCCACTAACTCGCTCTGCCGGGCCGCATCATCCACCGTAACCAGAAGTTCGAGAAGTTTTTCGTTGTTGCCTTCATACTCTTCCAAGGCAAACTTTAAAGGCAGATGCTGAGACTCGCCATCGTCATTTAGTCTGGTCGAATAGGTAGCGAGAAAAGCAAATGGGGATTCGTTATTTTTGTTCTCAACCAAGTGGAAATAGATGCGGCCAGCTAAGTGAACGTCGGGGCTGTACTCTTTAACAAACTCCTCGACCGAACCCGCATAGGCCGCAATTTTTCGAGAGAATGTTCGGTGCAGGGTTTCCCATAACTCGAGAAAGAGCTCTTCCTGAAGGTACTCACTTCCCGGCATCATCGGGATCTGATCCCGCAACTGAACGAGTTCCTCCTCGGTCAGCGGGATGATAGCCTGGTCGCGGAGTTCTTCCAGGTTAGGCGTCAGCTTAAGTTTACGGATGAAAAGGCCGGAGAATCTGCACCAAAATTGCAAAGCGGGCGATAGAGATAAAGTTATCTTATTATTGCAAAAACCAACGTAAAAGAGCCAGTTTTCCGAATCGCTTGAATAGTGCTCATAGATTTCGTTTTGCAGGTGATCGGCGGGCTGGTTGATCTTCCCCGTAACGGTGGCCCACTCAAGCTGGATGGTTCCATCCGGCATGACGACAGCATTTAGTTCGTTGTATGACATAATCGCTCAGTGGTTGTTTTGTACCGCCCGTTCGGCGGCGGTCAGGGCGCCTTCGAGGTAGCCGCCGTGTTGGTTGGCGGTTTCGGTGCCGGCAAAATGGATAATATTATCCCAGAAGGAGGTTTGGTTGGCCGGGGGGTGGTAGAGGGGGTGTGCATACATTGGTGGTTGGTCAAGTTGAGTGGCGGTAAATTTCTCGCGGGCCCAATCCGTATAGTAGAGAATTGTTGGCTGGGCCGCAGCTTGGCCGTAGATGAGGGCTAGTTGAGAGATAATTGCTTCGGTGAGAAGTTGTTGATTTGAGCGTTGGGCCGCCGGAATCCCGACAAACCCGGTCAGGCCGTAGGGGCCTTGCTCATTATTGGAGGCGTCGTGGAGCTCTCCCATGGGGCCGTGCTGGCTGAAAGCCTGGCCCGAGAGCTTTGCTTGTCGCCAGAAAGGTTTCTCGTAGAGAGCGGTAACTTTCGCGTGGCCCGCCATCCAGGTGCCGATTTTAAGCATCGCCTGGGTCAGGTTTGCGGGTAGATCAGGGTGAAAGAGAATGGTTGAGGCGGCCAGACGCGGCGGCAGGGCGAGAATTACTTCTTTAGCCTTAAATTGAACCCATGGATCTTTTTCTAGTTCACCGACGCTGACTAGAGCTTCGCTGCCCTTTTTTTCGATATTGCAGACCGGGTGATTGAGTCGAATGGCATTTTCGGGAATTTCTTCACAGAGTTTTAAAATTATGGCCATCATGCCGCCCTCAAGCCGCCAGGAGGGCGGCTCCGTAGGGTAACCACTGACTGTTTGCACGGCTCCGTTCGAGCTTTGAAAACGGCCCATTCCCTCTTCAAATTGACGATACCCCTTGAGTCCTAAGGTTTGAATAAGCTGTGCCATTTTCGGGTGAATCGCGGGCCAGTACCAGGAGGGGCCGAGGTCGGAAAAGAGTCCCTGATGTTCAGGGCTTAAAATCCGGCCTCCGAGCCGCTCGCGGGCTTCAAGAACAACAAAAGATCGGTTTTTTCGGGCTAAAAGGGAGGCGGCGTAGATGCCGCTGAGGCCGCCTCCGATAATTAAAGTATCAACTGTTTCTGTGGACATGTCTAAATTCCGTGTAAGTTTTTTTTAAGAGAGTTGCCAGTCGGCTCGTACCATCTCAACGATCTTGCGGTCGTCATCAAAATGAATCTGCATCTCTTCCCAATTGGGTTTTCCCTTGATTTTTTGCATTAAAAGACCGTCTGTATCAAACCAGCGCGGTAGAATGCCGCCCAGGAAATAACCCGATTGTTTTAAAATGGCGGTCGCTGTACCGACATCGGGAGAGGCCAAATTGAGCCACACCTGAAAAATTTCGACGCCCTTTTTCAGCAAACGTTGCTCTTCTTCTTTTAAAGTTTCGGCAAAATCGCTGCCGTTTTCCATGACCGCGATTCTCGCGACGTTGGCGAAACTAAAAACCTCGGTTTTGAGTTGGGTTTTTACGCTTTTGGGCAGTGATTGATTAGCAAGTATGAAGGTGCGCTGATCATCCAGAGTGTTGTAAATGAAGCGTAATTGCTGTTCATAAAGCGGGGGCAGGTAAATTGTATGGGAGTGAGCTTTCAGGGTTTTGAAATTAAGCGTAGTTGAAACCCGGCCTTTGGCGCTCTTTTCCTGACTGTAAGCTGCTGCCGGCATCAGGTCGACCTCGATAGCTCGGGTTACAAAACCAATTTTATGACCAAGCTTCTGAGTGAAAATATGATTGCAAACGGCCTCGCCGTAGACCAATTCGACCCCGAATTGTTGCTTGCCGACTTCAATGCCGTGGGCAACCATATCTGTAAAAATACCGTGGCCGCCGCGATAGTCGGCATGGACAACGCCGGCGCCTGATTCATAGATTTTTTTGTAAGGAGCGCTCTGGTAGAGGGCGTTATGACCGACAATATCACCGTTCGGCGTCTTGGCGACGCTGGAGATGATGCGGCCGGCAGCATTTTCCGTTTTCAGGAGCTCGGGATCGATATAGGCTCTAATCGGATAGTTGTCACCGTAGACCGAGCGAAATAGAGAGGTGACACCTTCAGCGTCTTCCGGTTTAAAATGATCGACCTGCCACTTTTGTCCCGGTTCAATGTAATTTTTTTTTGGTAGTTTTGTTTTTTCAGACATTGTTAATTTACTCCTCCAGTGTATATTCTGTTGATTGTTCTTCGTACAAATTTTCATCTTTCGCAGGCCATTCTTTTAGGAGATGACGTATGATCAGGAAACTGACCATGCCGGATATCGTCAAAGAGACAGGAAGACTTATATAGATACCATGGCCGCCCCAAAATTGTGAAAAAAGCAGGGCTAGCGGAATCCTTAAAAGCAAAAAGCGCAGACAGTTGATAGATAGTGAATATTTAGGTTGTTTGAGACCTTGCGATAAACTTGTCATGATCAATTCAAAAGGAGTAAAGAGATAACCCAGGCCAATGATTTTAAGGGCAAAGATGGCCTGTTCTAATACTTCCGGGGAGGGTTTGAAAAGGTGGATTAAGGTGTCGGCATGAAACCAAAAAAGGATAATTGTCGGGAAGACGATGACGTAGCAGCCGAGTAACACCGACTTACAAGCCTCTTTGATTCGGTCGAAACGTTTAAGGCCGAGATTAAAACCGATAAATGGAACCAATGCGCAGGAGAGTCCGTAAAGTGGTAGAGTTACCATTTGTTCGATACGGGTGCTCAAATTCCAGGCCCCGACATAGGCCGGACCGAAGTCTGCAAGCAGATAATTGAGCATGATGAATGAAATCGGAATGACCAACATCGAAACGGCGACCGGGGCTCCCAGTTTGGTGATTTGAGGCCAGCTTTCAAGGTGTTTCCGGGAAAAAAACAGGCAGGGGTAGTCGAGTCCCCGATTTTTAAGGGCTCGTCCCATTATAATACTCGATAAGATCCAACCCAGTAGAGAGGCCAGCGAAGCCCCTTCCACCCCCAGGCCGCAGCTGAAAATTAGGAGCGGATCGAGAATTATATTGAGAATATTGCCGGCGATCATCGCCAGCATCGGGGTTTTGGTGTCGCCATAGCTGAAAAAGATGGCCTCACTAAGCATCGCAAAGCCGATGACGGGAAAACTTAAAGCCAACCATCGCATATAGCTGCTGCTTTCGCTCAGGAGCTGGGGATGATTGTCAAAGAGCGCGAAAAGTGGCTGGTTGAAGGTTGGCAGGGCTAATAATAGTAAAGCGCTGATCGAGAGAAAGGCGAGTGGGTAGGTGGCCTTGGCGACTTTCTCTGCCTGCTTGTGATCGCCGCGGCCTCGGGCGTGACTCATTATTGCCAGTGCTCCAACTGCCACCCCTTTACTTAAAGACATGGCGATAAAGTACAACGGTACGGCCAGCGACATGGCTGCCAAAGGAATGGTTCCAAGTTTGGCAACGAAAATAGTATCGACCAGGGCATAGAGGGTCGTGAAAAACATTGATACCATGGCTGGCGCGCCGAGGCGCAAAAGAACTGTGAAGACTCGGCCTTCACCCATGTTTATGCGGTTATCTGTCATTTTTATGATCGTTGTTTAATAAGTTCAGTTAGCGCTTGGGCAAAGGCGGTCATCGCTTTGGTTGAGCCGATGCTGACGCGAATCCAGTTGGGGAAGCGAAAGCCGGTCATGCTGCGGATCATGACTCCTTTTGCCATCAGTTTGCGATAGGCCAGGGTGTCGCTCATCGGCAGGTGAATCATGACGAAACAGCCTTCGCCGGATTGGTATTTCAGGCCTAATTTTTCGAGTAACGGCAGGAGTCGGG
>JAUVDU010000293.1 GCA_030595135.1 Deltaproteobacteria bacterium
GCTGGATCTTTGACGATTTCAGTTTGGTTACGTTCAGCCCCACGACCAATTGATTTAGCTAAAATCCCTTCATCGGTAGCAATCCACTTAATCCCGGCCTCTTGGAAATAGGGTATAATCTCCTGACAGACTGAACCCTCGGAAGGCCACATCCCCGCCGGACGGTTGCCAAAATAGAATTTGTGCCGCTCCATCGCCTTATTGATCTGGACTGCAACATCTTCGGGATGCGAGAACCTGAGGTTCGGCAAAGAGTCATGTGGCTGTGAAATCGCCGCCAAATTAGTGTCGTAAAGCAGGGGCAGGATGGGATGGTAATAAGGTGTGGTTGAGAGCTCTATTTGACCGCTTTCCTGACGACTGCGGTAGGCCGGAATAATCTTGCTTAAGATCTGCTGTTGCAGCGTTACAAGACCCTGTTTGTCAGTTTCCGTAAAATTTCGTTCACGACGAATCAGACTGGGCAGCAGGTCATAGCTTTTGTGAAAAACCGGATCAATCCAAACCAGATTGTACCAGACTTGTAGGTCAAGAAAATCCTGATGGGAAAAGTAACGCTGAACCTCATAAAGAAAGCTTGGTGCCGGATGAAACCCCCGCATTTTGAGAAGCTCCCAATAGCGCGGATAGGGTTTAACCATATTATCCCAATGCGCATGAAAAAAAGAGCCCAGCAGACAAGCCCGATCCTCAACCGTCAAAGAGTCGGCTTTTTTTAATGTGAGTTCAAGGGCTTGATCACTTAAACTGCCGTCGACATAGCCTTGCAACTGATCGAGCAGAGAGGGAACAAGATTGAAATTTTGCCTGACGTTAGGAAAATCGTCAAGGATTGTTACCATATCAAGATAATCTTTAACCCCGTGCAGACGTACCCAGGGCATCATCGCGTGCCGGGCATCGGCATCCCGATAATCGGGCTGATGCATGTGCCAGAGAAAGATTACATTTAACGGTTGAGAACTCATTTTTTTACAACGCCATCTGACGTAAACGATCTACTTCTGCCTTCTGCAGCCACCGCCAGGAACCGTTTTTCACTCCATCAAGGGTAAGAAAAGCGAGCCGGGTTCTTCTTAAAGCAACAACTGAAAACCCTAAAGCCGTCATCATTCGCCGAACCTGGCGGTTACGACCTTCGCGAATCACCATCGTGAGAACACTTTGTCGACTGTGACTGCGCTTGATCTCCGCTTTTAGAGGTTGGGCCGGCCCATCTTCCAGTTCAACCCCACACCGTAAAAGCGCAAGATCATTTTTACTGAAAAGTCCGGCTACAGTTATATGGTACTCTTTTTCGAATTTATAGCAAGGATGCATCAATTGGTTAGCAAGTTCGCCATCATTAGTACAGAGTAACAGGCCCGACGTATTGATGTCAAGGCGACCAATGGGAAAAAGCCGCTCGTTAAGATCTGCATAGAGATCCTTAACCAGACGTCGATTTTGCGGGTCGTCCATGGTTGTCACGTAACCAAGCGGTTTATGCAGGAGAAGAGTTTTTTTGGCAAGAGTGGGATCTAAAATCACTCTCTTGCCGTCGATCATGACCTGATCTGCGATCGGATTGATCTTGACTCCCTGCCGGATGACAACGCTGCCGTTGACAATCACCCGGCCCTCGGAGATCATAACTTCAGCCCGCCGCCTTGACGTCACCCCGCAATCAGCAATATATTTCTGTAAGCGAATTTTTTCTTTTTCTTGGGTCACGTTTATCAACTTAGCTTAACTTAACAGCCGCTCTGACCTTAACCATAGTCTCTTGGGTAATAGCTCGAGCTCTTTCCGTACCGTTGGCGATAATATCGTCAAGTAACTGCGGATGTTCTTGATAGTAGCGTTGTTTTTCGTGAACCGGGGCCAAACCATTTATCAGATTGCGCAAAAGAATTTTTTTGCAATCAACACAGCCGATCTCGGCTTTAGGACAGGCAGCGCAGATTTCATCCACTTCTTCCACTTTTGAATAGAGCGGGTGCAAAGGGAAAAGATTGCATTTTTCCGGATCGCCGGGATCTTTACGTCGAGCCCGCTGAACATCGGTCACCATTGAGCTGACCTTTTTTTTCAAAGTCTCTTCATCGTCAGAGAGATGGATGGCATTGTTGTAGCTTTTACTCATTTTGCGACCGTCAAGACCGGTCACTTTGGAAAGTTCAGTCAGGATTGGTTCGGGCACCGGAAAAGTTTCGCCATAAAGATGGTTGAAACGACGCGTAATTTCCCGGGTCAACTCGACATGGGGAAGCTGGTCAACGCCAATCGGCACGAGATTGGCCATATATATGATAATATCAGCGGCCTGGAGAACCGGATAGCCGAGAAAACCATAGGTCGCCTGTTCATCCCCCTGCCCTTCAGTCTGGGAATCCTTGTAGGTCGGATTGCGTAAAAGCCAGGGCAGAGGCGTAATCATCGAGAGCAGCAGATGGAGTTCGGCGTGCTCTTTAATATGAGACTGGATAAAAAGGGTTGATTTTTCCGGATCAATGCCAACGCTCAACCAGTCGATAAAAATGTCTCTCGTGCTCTCTTTAACAATTGCCGGATCCTGATATTCGCTGGTCAAAGCGTGCCAGTCAGCGGCAAAAAAGTAACAATCATAATCATCTTGCAGTTTGAGCCAATTAGTTAGAACTCCGTGATAATGTCCCAGGTGAAGCTTACCCGTTGTTCGCATACCCGAAACAACTCTTTTTTTTGCGACCATAAATAGAAAACCTCAAGTAATACTTTAACTATTATTAAAAAGAGATAGCCCCATAAAGTAACAGACCGGTTAAGGCCGAAAGCAGGGGCAAGAGAAAAAAACTTAAACCGTCACTGAGTACCAGAATAATCAGTAGAATGGCTCCATAAGAGTCGATTTTTTCAAGGTAGCCGGCGGGTCGCTGCGGCAGAAGACCAGCCAGAATGCGGCCGCCATCTAAAGGCGGAATCGGAATCAGATTAATCAGTCCCAAAGAGAGATTAACCACAACCCCGGCAACTACCATCTGCTGGAACGGCACCATAAGCCAACCTCCCCCACCCCCTATACTTCCACCACCGGCCAGAGAATTAATAAGATGATAGAGCATTGCACAAAACATAGCCAGCATGAGGTTGGCCAAGGGGCCGGCCAACGCTATCCACATAAGATCTCGACGCGGTGACCTCAGGTTGTCAGGGTTGATTGATATCGGTCGAGCCCAACCGAAAGCCTGAGTAACGAAGAAAACCAGGGTTCCAATCGGATCGAGATGATAGAAAGGATTCAACGTCAAACGGCCCATCGATCGAGGTGTGGAATCACCCAAACGGTCGGCCATCATTCCATGAGCATACTCATGAACCGTCAAACCAAACAGAATCGGGACGGCATAAATAACAATCATTAGGATTATTGTCTCCATGACATCGCCTTATAACAATAAATATCTCCCCAGTCAATATTG
>JAUVDU010000380.1 GCA_030595135.1 Deltaproteobacteria bacterium
CTATTCAGTTCCCGCCAAATGATTTTTCAAAAAAATCAGATATTCGACGTTGCCTTTCTGTCCGAGAACCGGAGAAGTGATGGTTTGCTGAAGGGAGAAGCCATGCTCTTTGGCAAAGTTACAGACAGTATCAAGGGCGGCCTGGCGTTTCTCCTCATCGCGAACGATACCGCCCTTGCCGACCTCCCCTTTACCAACCTCAAATTGAGGTTTTACCAGGGCGATAACCGGCGCTTCAGGCTGCAACAAAGTAGCCACAACCGGCAAAACTTTAGTCAATGAGATGAAGGAGAGATCAATCACGGCCAATTCCAGAGGATCCGGAAAATCGGCCTTGACTGAGTGACGAATATTGGTGCGCTCCATCACCACAATTCGATCATCGCAACGTAGAGACCAGGCCAGTTGCCCATAACCAACATCCAGGGCATAGACCCGCCGGGCACCGTGTTGGAGTAAACAATCACTGAATCCACCAGTGGAAGCACCGATATCGATTGCCACCCGGTCATTTACATCAACCTGAAAAGCTTTAAGGGCGGCCTCAAGTTTAAGACCCCCGCGACCGACGAAAGGGATATCCTCACCCTTCAACCTGATTTCTGCGCTACTCTCGACCCGGCTGCCGGCCTTCTCAATCAAGTTATCATTGCAGACAACTTTGCCGGCTAAAATCAGCGCCCGAGCCCGTTCTCGAGTCACGGCCAGGCCCCGCTGCACCAGCAGAAGATCAATTCTTTCTTTACTCACAATTATTTCTGCAACACTTTGTTCATCTCTACAACCAACTCGTCAACATCAATTCCGTGGGCTGCAGCCCCCTCTTCAACGGTTTCAAACATTGACGCCGCACAACCCAGACACGCCATACCTTTGGCGGCAAAAACTTCGGCGGCTTTCGGATATTTAGTCAACAGGTCACGAATCGGAGTTTCTTTAGAAACACTCATAACGGTTCTCCTTATAAATATTAAACCCGGGCAACGATCTCGTAATCTTCCCATTGATAGTGATCAACCTTTTTAAGCGTAATCTTCTTGCGCATTACATATTCGAGATTATCGAGAGAGAGACTCTCGTTGTCATAGATATAGTCAGCCATTTCGGCATTTACCATCACGACAAGCTCCTTGACATCAGGATCATAGCCGTAACTTTTTAACTCCCGAACAATTTCATAAGTAACCGTCGATTTGGATTTGACAATCCCGCGACCATCACAATAGGGGCAGGAATCACACAACATCCGCGAAATACTGTTACGAACCCGTTCCCTGGTCATCTCAACCAAACCGAGTTCGGATATTTTTAAGACGTTGGATTTGGCCTTGTCCCGCTTTAAAGCCTCCTCCAGGGCAACATTGACCCGTTCACGATGAGTTTTTATCTCCATATCGATAAAATCGATAATGATTATGCCGCCAATATTTCGTAAACGCATCTGAAAGGCAATCTCTTTGGCCGCCTCAAGGTTGGTTTTGAGAATTGTATCTTCAAGATTTTTTTTACCGACAAAGCGACCGGTATTAACATCGATAGCGGTCAAGGCCTCAGTCGATTCAATAACAATATAACCACCCGATTTAAGCCAAACTTTCTGCTCCAAGGCTTTATTAACCTCAAGCTCAATATCATAAGCCTGAAAGATGGGCTGGATCCCGGTATAGCGTTCAATCTCACAATGCAGATCGGGAAAATAACTGGCAATAAAATCCTTCAGATCGTGGTAGCACTCATCTGAATCGACGACCAGGCGATCAATCTCATCAGAATAAAGATCCCGAATAATCCGCTGAACCAGTCGTAAATCCTGATAAACCAGATTCAGTGACTTGGTTTTCTCTTTTTTCTGATTAATGTTATCCCAAAGTTTTGAGAGAAACTTAAGATCGTGCTTTAAGGCGCCTTCGTCTTTGCCTTCACTGACGGTACGAACGATCAAGCCCATCCCTTCAGGTTTGATCTCGGTAACCAGCTCTTTGAGACGCTGACGTTCCGTATCATCTTCAATTTTACGCGAAATTCCGACATGATCCACTGTCGGTAGCAAAACCAGATAGCGGCCCGGCAGTGAATTGTAAGTAGTTACTCTGGCACCCTTAGTACCCATCGGCTCTCTTGAGACTTGAACCAGAATATCCTGCCCCTCTTGCAGAAGATCCGCGATCTGAGGCGGCGGCAGAGCTTCATCAAGTTCATCTTCAGTCAGGACGAACTCCTCATCGACGACAACAGTTTCATCAGCCGGCAGAAAGGGTGCGATAACCTCCTCACTGCGCACATCGGCAACATAGAGAAAAGCCGCTTTATCAAGACCGATATCAACAAAAGCGGCATCCATACCGGGCAAGACTTTGACGACCCGGCCATTGTAGATATTACCAACAATACCTAAGCCGCGGTCGCGCTCATAAAACAGTTCGGCTAAAGTGCCATTCTCAAGCAGGGCGACCCGCACTTCACCTTCAGTAACATTGATAATCAGTTCAGCCGACATATTAATTAACCATCCTCTTTCATAATACTTTTTATTTTGGTAATGACGACACCAGCTTCCGGACGCTGATCGAGTCCGGCCAAGCGGGCCAATATATCAAATATATTGGGGTTACGTCCATCTAAAACATCAATCGTTATAATTAACTCATCATCTTGATTAATTGTGGCCGCTTTAAGATGCGGAGCCAGATTAACCTCTTTCAGTTT
>JAUVDU010000090.1 GCA_030595135.1 Deltaproteobacteria bacterium
TGGTGCCGCTGATCCGGCCGCTCAGTTCATCCATATCAGCCTGACTGATTTTACCCTTGGCGACTCTTTTGCTTAACGGTTTAGTCACCCAGCGTTCAAACATGCTGGCTACGAGCTCGTCATTGAGCTCTTTGTAGATTACTTGGTATCCGGCACCGGCAGCATTCAAGGCGATGGCTGCTCCCATAACACCGAAACCGACCACGCCTATAGTTTTGATTTCACTCATTTTTTAGCTCTCCTTAATCAAACATTGTTACTTATTTTTCCCGATAGCGTGTTGCAGGCCAGCAGCCGGCAACGCTATATCAGGAGCTGATTTCACATTTTAAGGTAGAACGCTTTACCAGATTGCAAAAAAAAACACAATATTATTTTCTTGAGTTTTTTTCCGGCTTGATTGTATAGTAGGGAAAGACGTATTTAGTCCGTTGGTTTATAGTATAATTTTAAGGGGGATGAAATGGCAGGTGTAAATAAAGTTATTTTAGTTGGGCATTTGGGGGGCGATCCCGAGATGAAGTATGGCAGCAGCGGTAACGCTTTTACGACTTTTACGATGGCTACCAGTGAGAGCTGGGTCAAGGATGGGCAGAAAGAGGAACGAACCGAGTGGCACCGCATTGTTGCTTTCGGAAAGTTAGCCGAGATTTGTGCCAAATGGCTCCATAAAGGAAAACAGATATATCTTGAAGGCAAAATTCAGACCCGCTCCTGGGAACAGGATGGCATCAAACGTTATACGACCGAAATTGTTGCCGGTACTATGCAGATGCTGGGCAGTCGCGGTGATAGTAATTATCAGGGCGGCGGCGCTGGTGGCGGGCAAGGTGGTTTTGGCGGAGGCCAGGGTGGTGGTCAAGGCGGCGGTCAGGGAGGTGGTTTCTCTGGTGGTGGCAGCCAGGGCGGTGGTTTTGCCTCCGGCGGTAATCAGGCAAGCGCTGAAAATTCAGCCCCTTATGGTCAAGCTTCGGTTCCCGATGGTGGGGCGGATGATATTCCTTTTTAGATAGGTAAAGAGGTTGAAGGATGAATATAGAGCTTAGTTGGGGGTCTTTGGAGGAGGTTAAGCTGGCTGAAGTTGAGCCTGAGCTGGCTTTTAGTCGAGCCCGCCGTTTTTTGGCGGCATTGAGCCTGGATCGGAGAGATAAACTCTTTGACCTCTACCTTTGTGCTGATCAGCGTAACGCTGCAATCCGTAATCTGCTTGATCAGCTTGGTAATGTCAGGGTTTTCTCTTCGGCCGGAAATGTTGTCTTTAATCCGAGTCGGCGTCCGGCCGTGATTTTAGCCCATGGTCCGCACTGTGGGGCGGTTGACTATGTCAAGAAGTTGGGCATGGATAGTTCGTCAAAACCGCCCCAACTGCCGAGTCTGGCCCGGTTTGTGGCTGATGGCATTCTTGGCAATGCTCGTCAGCAGCTAGCTCAGATAGCTCCTGAAGCCCGCGGTGGGATTATCTATTTTGATCATGAACAGGGGCTTCTTGAGCTCTATTGCAATGATGAAGAGAGTCAGCCCTATGCTCAGCACCATGTTGCTGAATTTATCTATCAGGAACTCGCGTTAAGTCTTGAGGGGCGTTTTCCTGCGGCCCAGTTAGCGGCTCATGCCCGGGAGCAGAACCCGGCTTTTACGCTCGTCTGCCCGCCGCAGATACGTCCCCATGGTTACAACTATTTTGAGGTTAATTTTCAGGGTGGATACGATTTTCACGGGGTCATAAGAGATTCGATCGCTTACGCCGTAAGTCATGCTCTGGTCGGGCCTGACCAGAGTTTTTCGGAAACTCGGGGGGTGGTGATCGCTTTTACCGATGAATTGCGGGATAAGCCTGAGGCTCTGCTTGATATCCTGGAGAATGAACGAGTTCACCTCTTAGACTATTTGCAAAGAGGTGGTGCTATCTATTGTGTCGCCGTCGGCCATCTGCCTTCGGGCAAACGGATCTATCGTTTACAAGCCGCAAGTTGATTTAAACCAAAGTGTTGATGATCTCGCCTAATAACTCATCGGCAGTTTGAACGGCTTTAAGGTTGGCCTTGATGGCTTGGGTGGATTCCATGGTCTTGACGTATTCGGTGGCCAGGTCGACGTTGGACATCTCCACTTCGACCAACTCCCCTTTTTGGTTTAATTCCATACGTGAGGGCCCGGGATTTGTGTCGATACTGACGGTTGCCGCCGGCGTTCCGGCCGGGCCTTCTCTAATGGTTACCCGTTCTCCTTTGTAACCGTCGGTATTGAGATTGGCGATATTATTGGCGCTGGCTTGAAGCCGGGTAAAGTGGCTTTGAATGGCATTTAAGGATGCATTAAGGCTGTTGACCATGGCAATTTCTCCTGACGTTAAAAAAATCCTCTTGACAAGTATCGCTCTTTAAGTTATCTAGGCCTCCGCTTGGTTAGCCGGGGTAGCTCAGTCGGTAGAGCAGGGGACTGAAAATCCCCGTGTCGGCGGTTCGATTCCGTCCCCCGGCACCAGCATTATCAAGCCTAAGGCGTCCTTTTAAAGGGCGCCTTTTTTGTTTTTTGGATCACTGGTAATAACTGGTGGTGGACATTTCTATTATGTTAAATTATGCCTGTCTCTCCTGTCAATATAGCATAAATTTTACGTCAAATCCAACTATGTTAGTAGTCTGCTCCAGCATGGCATCTTAACTCTGCTCCTTCATTCCCCTCTTTTCGGCAAAATTTCAGAAAAATTTATAAATATTTTCAACTATTCAGCGCAGGGGGGGATGGTTGCAGAAAAGATAAGGATCGGTTATGTTGGCTATTATATAACTAATAATAGTGGAAAGTGCTTTTTGATCCGTATCGAAGGTATTTAAGCCCTGTACTTAGCGGCAAAATTATCGAGGAGCAACATATTATGACACCAGCCACGCAAAGTCTAAAACGATCGTTGGGTGTGAAAAAATGTGGGTTGATTTTGGCGGCGGTCTGGATAATGTGTGCCCTTTTTGTTTTCGGGGGGGGGCTGTTTCGGTCGCTGAAAAGGCTGATTTCAAGGTGCTGCCGCATGAGGATTGCAATGGAGAAATCCGTTTTCTGCATTCGACGCCACATTATCCGGAGTGGCCTTTCGCCAAAGCCTCCCATACCTCCGACGAACTTGCGGAGGAGGTGGCTGTCGCTTTGGTGCAGATGCCGGCGAGCAGTCTGGCGGCTCAAACCGCCAAATGTGCCGGCTGGACCATTCCGCAGAACTATCGACCGGTGCATGAATGTTTGATGGAGCTTCGCCTCTCCCCTTACGAGAATTACGGCAAGGTTACGTTTGCTGATGTCTTGCGCCAGTATTGGTTCTGGGTGCTGAGTATCGTGGTTCTGGCAACCCTGATTTTCCTCTTTGTAATTCGTGCTTCTCGTTTGGAAGAGAGGTTGAAACAATCCGCCCGGGACGAGGCGGCACTCCAGCAAGCCCATGACGAACTTGAGGAGAAGGTGGCGGAGCGCACTTTCGATCTGGAGGAGGCCAATAAAAGCCTTCAGGATTGGACAAACTCAAATCGATGTTTATTGCCTCCATGTCACATGAGTTGCGAACCCCGCTCAACTCTATTATTGGTTTCAGTGGATTGTTGTTGCAGGGGGTGGCCGGAGAGTTGAATGATAAACAGAAAGACAGTATGGAGCGTATTTATCGTTCCGGCAACCACTTGTTGGGATTGATTTCCGATGTTATTGATATCTCCAAGATCGAGGCGGGGCGGGTCGACGTTTTCTATGAACCTTTTCCGCTCAAGGAGGTTGTCGAGGAGGCGATCGAGACGATTCGTCCGCAGGCCGACGCCAAAGGCTTGGAGCTCGAACTTAATGAAGATGTCTGGCCCCGGATGAATAGTGATCGCAAGCGTCTCTTGCAGTGTCTGCTTAACTATTTAAGTAATGCGGTGAAATTTAGTGAGGCCGGTAAAGTAAGTTTGACAGTAACGGTAATAGAGGATATGGTGGAGATTCAAGTAAGTGATACCGGGATCGGAATTGCACCCGATGATATTACGAAACTTTTCGAGGCCTTTGAACGCCTGGATACCCATCTGCGGGTCAAAGCCGGAGGCACCGGGCTTGGCCTCTATTTGACCAAGAAGATCGCCGAAGAACTTTTACAGGGCAGCGTTTCAGTCGAGAGTCGTCTCGACGAGGGCAGTACTTTTGCCTTGAGAATACCCTTAGATGTCGCCACTGTTCAGGAGGATGGTCATGTCAGTTGAAAAAAACAGACCGCACTGGTTGTCGAAGACAATGAAGACAATATGGTGCTGATCACGATGCTCTTAAAAAATGCCGGTTACGAATATATCTGGGCCGATACCGGTCTGAAAGGGGTGGATTTGGCGCTGGAGCAAGAAGCGGATTTTGTTCTACTGGATATCCAATTGTCCGATATTGAAGGTACTGAAGTATTGAAAAGGATTCGTGCGTTGGACGCAGAGGTTGCCAAAATTCCGATTATCGCCATGACCTCCTATGCAATGGCGGGTGATCGGGAAAAATTGTTGGCTGCCGGCTGTGACGGCTATATTGAGAAACCGATCGACCCAATGCGGGTGATCAGTCAGATCAGGGCGATTCTGGGAGAGGAAACATGAAGATTCTTATCGCTGAAGACGTGGAAGATTCTCTAATTATGTTGGAGATGGTCATTACCAGTATGGGTCATGTGGCTGTTAGCGGAGCCAACGGTCTTGAAGCTTTGCGTTTGGCTCAGGCAGATTCGCCTGATCTTATAATCTCTGATATCATGATGCCGGAGATGGATGGTTTTGAGTTTTGTCGTCAGGTTAAGGCCGATCCAAAACTGCGAAAAATTCCTTTTATCTTCTATTCCGCCACTTACACCGAACATCAGGACAAGGAGCTGGCCTCAGCTCTCGGGGCCTCCCGCTTTATTATCAAGCCGCAGGAACCCAAAATGCTTATGGCGATCATTAAGGAGGTTTTGGCGGCCTTTAGCCGGGCGGAGTTGCCGGTTGTGCCGGAAGAGCAAAAAGAGAAGAGTGAAATTAACCATATGTATCTGCAATCGGTCGGCCGGAAGCTCGACAAAAAGATTCGGGAGCTGGAGCAAGAGCGGGAGGCATTGAAAGAGAGTGAGGCGAAATACCGTCATTTGGTTGAGTCGGTGCAAAACTACTACTTCTTCTACACGCATGATACTGAGGGGATTTTTAACTATATCAGTCCGTCGATAGAGATCGTGCTCGGCTACAAACCGGCAGAGTTTTTCGTCCACTATTCAGAATACTTGACCGACAATCCGATCAATAAGGAGGTTGTGCGTTATACTGAATTGAGTATTAAAGGTGAGGAACAACCTTCCTACGAGATCGAGATAGAGGCCAAGGATGGTTCTCTGCATTGGTTGGAGGTTAAGGAGTTTCCCGTTTTTGATCAATCGGGTAAGGTCTCTCATGTTGAGGGCATTGCCCATAACATCACCGAGCGCAAACGGGCTGAAGTGGAGCGTGATAAACTCCAGGTGCAGTTGACTCAGGCTCAGAAGATGGAGGCTGTTGGTCGACTGGCCGGCGGCGTCGCCCACGATTTCAATAACATGCTGGGCGTGATCCTCGGTTACGCGGAACTTGCTTTGGGTGAGGCGGATTCGGATCACCCACTCTTTGACGACCTCCAGGAGATCTGCAAGGCTGCCGAACGTTCCGCCGACCTTACCCGGCAACTATTAGCCTTTGCCCGCAAGCAGATCATTGTGCCCAAGGTAATTAACTTGAACGAAACCGTGGCCGGGATGCTCAAAATGCTGGGTCGGCTTATTGGCGAGGATATTGATCTTGCGTGGCTGCCCGGTGCGGATCTCTGGCCGGTCAAGGTGGATCCGGCCCAGATCGACCAGATTCTGGCTAATCTCAGCGTTAACGCTCGGGACGCCATCGCGGGTGTGGGCAAAATGAGTATCGAAACGGGAAATGTTGTTTTTGATGAGGATTATTGCGCTGACCATGTCGGGTTTATCCCGGGAGAATATGTTCTGCTGGCGGTCAGCGATGATGGTTGCGGCATGGACAAGAAGACTCAGAATAATCTTTTCGAGCCGTTTTTTACGACCAAGGGTGAGGGGCATGGCACCGGTCTCGGGCTCTCTACGGTTTACGGAATCGTCAAACAGAATAACGGTTTTATCAATGTCTACAGCGAACCGGGTGAAGGGACGACTTTCAGGATCTACCTCTCCCGGTACGCGGGCAAGCTTGAGTCAGTGCAGAAGACGGGCTTGGCGGAACCGGCCGTCGGCGGTCACGAAACCATCCTGTTGGTGGAGGACGAATTTGCGATTCTGGATATGACTAAGAGGATACTCGAACGCTTAGGTTACATCGTCCTGATTGCCTCCACGCCGGATGAGGCTCTGCGCCTGGTTGAGGTCTACTCCGGCGAGATTCATCTGCTTTTAAGTGACGTGGTGTTACCCGAAATGAACGGTCTGGATCTGGCCAAAAAATTGCTCGCCCATCACGCGGATTTAAAGAGTTTATTTATGTCCGGCTATACGGCCAATGTGATCGCCCGGCGCGGGGTTCTGGAGGCAGGTGTCAATTTCCTCCAGAAGCCGTTTGCGAGGCAGGATTTGGCAACTAAGGTGCGGGAAGTGCTGGATTGCAATTAAATCCCTTGAATTTGCGGGTTAGCTGAATAG
>JAUVDU010000273.1 GCA_030595135.1 Deltaproteobacteria bacterium
AATACAGATGGTTACGTTTAAAGGTGACAAAACCAACATGGCCGCCATGCTTCGGGGTTTCGAGAGAGGTATGGGGGTTGGCGGCACATTCACTGAAAGGGTAACAGGCTTGAGCCAGAAATGGGTCGTCTAAAGCGCTGACCAGCAGGGTTGGTACGCGGATATCTTTGATGAATTGTTTAGAACTGCACTGTCTCCAGTAATCTTCGGCATCGACAAAACCGTGAACCGGTGCCGTGTAGCGGTTGTCAAAGTCATAAAAATTTTTAATTCTAGCGTAGTCATGATCATCAAATAGATCGGGGAAGGCAGCTTTCTTGGCCTTAATCTTTACGTGGAGAAGGCGGAGAAAGCGTTTCATATAGATCTGGTTGGCTGGTTTGCCAATTTGTTCACTACCAGCTTTGAGATCGCAGGGCACCGAAAAAACAACACATTTCTTTATCCGCGGGTCAATAGTCTGCTCTTTGCGGCCTAGGTAGATTAGAGAAATATTACCTCCCATACTGAAGCCAATGAGGTTTATTTCCCGGTACCTGTAGTGTTGGAAAACATGTTCGATAACCGTTTCCAGATCATTGTAAGAACCGCTATGGTAGAGTTTCGGCTGACGGTTAATGGTGCCGCCGCAACCGCGAAAATTCCAGGCCAGAGCATCAAAACCGGCACTGGTAACGGCTTTTACCATGCCTTTAACATAAGCCCTTGAACTATTACCTTCCAGGCCATGTGAAATGATGGCAAGTTTGTCGGATTTTACAGACATCCAGTCGAGATCAAGGAAGTCGTTATCGGGGGTAGTAATGCGCTCTCTTCTATAATGAACCCCGCCCACCTGACGAAAGATCGTAGGATAAATAGATTGCCGATGGCCGTTACGAAAAAATAGGGGTGCTTGATAGTCTGACATGGCCTCATCTACTAGCATGAAATGCCATCTTTTTCAATTAATTACCTATCGTTGGGTGAGAAAGGAGTGAAAGTGACTTGTAAACCGATAATCGTTGTCAGTCGTTGTCTGGGCTTTGCCGTCTGCCGCTGGAACGGGGCCGCGATTGAAAATAGATTGGTCAAGGATTTGGCCAACTCAGTAGAATTTATAACTGTTTGTCCCGAATGTGAAATTGGTCTTGGCGTGCCGCGCCCACCGATTCTTATGGTGCAAAAAGATAGTGGTCTGGCTCTGGTGCAACCGGCGACCGGGGTTGATCTGACTGGCCGGATGGTGGCTTTTTCTTATAATTTTCTCGACTCCCTCGACCGTGTAGATGGTTTTCTTCTGAAACGTAAATCTCCATCCTGTGGCGTTGCCAACGTCCCGATTTTTGCCGATCCGGACGACGAACAACCAATTGAAAAAGGCCCGGGATTTTTTGCCCGGGCCGTCCTCGAACGCTTTCCCGATATTCCGATAGAGGATGAAAGTTGTCTGGAAGATCTCAGCCGCCGCGAAAAATGGCTGACAGCGGTCGCAAAAGGCCGAGGAATTCCGGGGACACAATCCGGATTCTCCGAAGGAAATCGGGATTGCGCTCCCGGAATTTACGGGTTAGCAGAATAGTTACGTTTTTTTTGCCGTCAGCAGGCTAACTCCTGGGCTGAGCAGAGCTCGTTGAGATCAGCAAAGCCATCGAGACTCATGGCTTGATCCAGAAAAACATAATTTCCGGCCTCTTGGTCATAGCGTACCGAAAGGCAGCTGACTGCGCTCACCCGTCGTTGTTGCAACTCCTGATAGGCGCGATAGATACCGGGAAGCGGTTTGTTGCCGCAGAGTCGATACTCAAAGAGATCGAGGCGGTTTTCCTTGATTAGCGCTTCCAGTTCAGATTCTTTCGGGGTCTCTTCGCCAATTACGTAGATGATGTATCCCTCTTTCATGTTTTCCTCCAGTCGGTTAAAGGTTAATTGTGTTTTGATGCCGGTTTGAGTTGTAGCCTAAACAAAAAAATCCCCGAACCGAAACATTGGTTTCGGCCCGGGGATTTCCCTTTTTTATCCACTAAGGCACGGTTAAGCCTGACTCTATTGTCCACGAGAGGCGGCTTTATTGTTTCAGGCAGGTCTTCTGACTTCCGGATCTATCTACTCACCGCACCTTCCCAATTTCGATGGCTACGTCCTGACACCATATTTTTGAAATCAGTGGTTTTTGCGGTTCTCGTCCCCGGTTACAGCGACGGGCTCGTCCCCGAATTTCACGGGGTTCCCTGTTAGGCTCTATTAATGAGCACCTGAACAATTTTATTTTATGATATTCGGCATCTAGTATAAATTATACCTCCTTGTCAAGGTAATTTGCACAGGAGGTACCGTCTTGACAATTGCTTCCAGGTAAAATAGAGTAGGTTCTCTGCCGGAAGTTTAACTGTACTCGAACAACCTCACTAATGAGACTTATTTGGTTAATGTCTATGTCATATCGAAAGATTTTTTTTGTTGGCCTCCAGGTCTTGATCTTATCAATTCCCGCCTTTACTTCATGGTCTCATCCCCACGTTTTTCTTTACAGCACAGTTAAAGTCGTATTTGACGAAAAAGGTCTGGCCGGGGTGCAGGTTAATTGGGTCTTTGACGAGATGTTCAGCAGTATGATGATTCTTGACTTTGATAAAAACCGTAACCGGCGGTTTGAGCCTGCGGAAATCGAAAATGTCAAAAAAAGGGCTTTTGAAAATCTGCGGAAATTTGACTATTTCATGCACATAAAAATTGATGGTAAGTCGTTCAAGGTGAAATATATGACTGATTTTTCAGCGGAAATCACCGAGGGTAAAATGGCTTACCGGTTCTTTGTCCCTTGCCATGTTCAAGCCGAAGAGAGTTCTAAGGAAATTAGGTTATCTATTTATGATGCTACTTTTTACTGCAGTGTTTTTCTAGAAAAAAATCCTGTTACCTATGAGAGCCGACACGCTTATGAAGTTGAACACACAGTTGAAAAGAATAAAGACGAAGCTTACTACTTCGGCCAGGTCTATCCCGTGGAGATCATTCTGAAATTTAGGCAAACAAATGAATAGGTTATTAATTTGTTTGCTGATTCTTTTTCCCCTGCTTTGTGGTGCGGTTGTCGTCAAAGCCCAAAACCCTTTTCTTTCCCCCAAAAGTTCCCCGAAAAGCTTTCAGCCGGTTCAGCAAACTTCAGTTCCGCAAAGTTCATTTTTAACTAAAATTACATTCTGGCAGCTGCAACTCAAAGAAAAAATGACGGTTCTGGTTCGGCGGGCTAAAACAACCGAGAGTATTACTCCATGGTTGACCTTGTTGATGGTTGCCTTTGGGTATGGTGCGCTTCACGCCGCCGGGCCCGGGCATGGTAAAGCGGTGGCCATCTCCTTTATTTCGTCTCGAAATGCGTCTTTGGGCAGCGGACTGTTGTTTGGGTCGCTGATTGCTTTCTGTCACGGATTTTCAGGGATAATTTGTGTTCTCGGGATTTACTATTTTCTTGAAGGGGGTATTAGTGGGTCGTTGGGCACCGTTTCCCATATAACTCAGACTGTGAGTTATAGCCTAATCGCTCTTTTGGGAGTTGGTATTTTTGTAAAAAACAGCCATTCACTGTTATTTAAGTCTAAACCCAAGCTCGAAGCCGATTCTGGTGCTCTGAAAGCC
>JAUVDU010000222.1 GCA_030595135.1 Deltaproteobacteria bacterium
AGCAGCTTTTCGGCTAAATCGTGAAAATCGTCTTTAATAGCACAGCAACCATCTTTTTGACAGGCGTAGATCTCAAGACAGGGCTGCAACTTAAGATCACGCAAAACAATCTCGGTTACATCAGCCCCGACGCTACGCGCCCCAGCAACCGCCGATTGCAAAAGCCTGGCCGTATTGCCGTTGCGCCGGGGACTACCGTAGATTGCAGTAATTTTCATAATGCTTCACTCTACATGACCGGCAAATCAAGCACATTAAAAGCTTCACCAACACAATAGAGTGAGCCGGTAAGAAAAATCAGATCATCAACTTGCGCCCGGCTCCGCGCCAAAGCCAAGGCCTCGGCTACCGATGTGGTTATGGTTACGTTTGGACAGTGATTCTTGACCTCTTCGGCCAGACGTTCCGGCGAACAGGCCCGATCCAGCGGGGCTTGCGTAACAATTACTTCATCGGCCAAGGGAGCAAGACGGGCCGTCATCTCCTTAATCCGCTTATCCTTCATCACCCCAAGAATCAGAATCAAGCGACGGTCGGCCGCCAAGCGGCGCAATTCCGGCTCCAGAGCGCGAATTCCGTGCGGATTGTGCGCCCCATCAAGATAGATATCCGGCTTAATCCCAACCTTCTGCAAGCGACCGGGCCAGCGCACTTCCGCCAAAGCCTCAGTTACCAGTTGGGCCTCAATCTCAAAAAGTCCTTCATGTGAAAGAGATTCAAGAGCCCGTAACGCCAAGGCTGCATTATCTTGCTGATGCCGACCACTCATAGCCAGCCTTAAATCATTGAAACGATATTCGGATCCGTAATAGGAGAATGAGCCGTCGCGGTGGCGGCGGATGCGAAAGTCTCGACCGAGAAAATCACAGGCTGCGGCCATTTCTCGTTGTTTTTCAGCAAAAAACTCACGCAATTTCTCCTGTTTGACGCCGGAGATCAAGGGCACTCCCGGTTTCAGGATACCGGCTTTTTCAGCCGCGACCGCAAGCAGGGTCGAGCCCAGATACTCCTCATGTTCAAGAGCAATATTAGTAACCATGGTAAGCAGCGGTTTACGGGCAACATTGGTGGCATCAAGCCGTCCCCCAAGACCGGTTTCGAGCAGAACAATATCGGGAGCCTGTCGGGCAAAATAGAGCAACGCCATACAGGTTGTAAAATCGAAAAAAGTAACAATGCGGGGAATCTTTTCGACAACGGGACGCAGCTTACAGGTCAGGGCGACAATCTCGGCCTCACTGATCGGAGTCTCATTGATAATAATCCGCTCGGAAAAGTGACGTAGGTGGGGAGAACTATAGACGCCGACCGAAAGTCCGTGCTGACGCAGCAGCTTTCGTAAAATAGCGATGCTTGAACCTTTGCCGTTGCTGCCGGCTACATGAACAATCGGCAATCGATCCTGAGGATTGCCGCAAGCGCTGCAGAGTTCGTTAATATTTTCAAGCCCGAGACTGATACCGAAATGCTCAAGCCCGTAAAGATAATCGAGGGTGTCCTGAAATGAAGTCATATAATTTAATGTGCCTCTCGCCAGTTTTTGCCGACCCCGATATCAACCACCAGCGGAACTTTCAGGGGATAGACTTCGGCCATCTCTTTGCGCACCATCAGGGTCAATTCATCAATTTCATCCGGGGGCACTTCAAAAACCAGCTCATCGTGCACCTGCATGATCATTTTAGAGCGCCAGTGGCGCTCGCGCAGACGTTGATCGATATTGACCATAGCCAACTTGATCAAATCCGCCGCCGTCCCCTGAATCGGAGTATTTAAGGCCGTACGCCGGGCCATCTCCTTTAAGTTGTGATTTTTACTGTTGATTTCAGGAAGATAGCGCCGCCTTTTAAACAGGGTCGTGACATATTCCAGACGTTTTGCCTCGTCTACAACTTTGGCAAAATATTTGTTCACGCCAGCGTAAGCGGCAAAATAACCCTCTATATAAGCCTTTGCGGTTTTTCTGTCAATATCAAGCTCTTGGGCCAGCTTATGAGCCCCCATTCCATAGATCAAACCAAAGTTGATGGCTTTGGCCTGACGCCGCATTTCCGGGCTGACCATCATCGGCAGAACCTGAAAAACTTCGGCTGCGGTTCGAGTATGAATATCATCGCCTTTTTTAAAGGCATCAACCAGGGCCGGATCACCGGAGAAATGGGCCAGAACCCGTAATTCAATCTGCGAGTAGTCAGCCGCCAAGATCAGATTCTCACCAGCCCCGATAAAGGCTTGACGGATCACCGCGCCATCAACCCCGCGAATCGGAAAAATCTGCAAATTGGGATCGGAGGAGGAGAGGCGACCGGTCGCGGTCACGGCCTGATTATAAGAGGTGTGAACCCGGCCAGTCTCCTTATTAACCAGCCTTGGCAAGGCCACCAGATAGGTTGAAATAAGTTTGCTCAGCGAGCGATATTCAAGAATTTTTGCCGGTAGCGGATGCTTTTCGGCCAACTGATGCAAAACCTCAACCGCAGTCGAAGGCCCGGTTTTGGTCTTCTTTAAGACCGGTAGCTGGAGACGCTCAAAAAGAATCTCGGCCAGCTGTTTAGGTGAATTAATATTAAATTCGTCCCCGGCCAGAGCAAAAATCTCAGCCGCCTTGACCTGCAATCGTTCTTGATACTCTCCGGCGGTTTTTTTGAGAAGCTCAATATCGAGATAGACCCCGTTCATCTCGACCCGCATCAGGACCTCGATCAAAGGCAGCTCAATTTCAGTGAACAGTTCGCCAAGATCATCATCTTTCAATTTAGGGGATAATATCTTGGTCAGGAGGAAAGCGAGTTGCGCGTCTTCACAAGCGTAATCTGAGACCTTTTCCGGGACAATTTTATCCATCGTCACCTGATTACGACCAGAACCGACCACCTCTTTGAATGTAATCGGGGTATGGCCGAGATATTCCAACGACAATACATCCAAGCCATGTCGATGTCGGGTCGGATTAACCAGGTAAGAGGCCACCATCGAATCAAAAGCGATACCCTCAAGTTCAAGCCCGGCCCGTTGCAAAACAATGGCATCATACTTGATATTTTGGCCCCATTTTTTGACCTTGACATCACATAACCAGGGGCGCAGGCCTGCCAGCACGACCTCTTTATCGAGCTGCGCCACATCTCCATCATGACCAACCGGAATGTAGACGGCATCATTTTCCGTCCAGGCCAGGGAGATGCCGACAAGTTCGGCGCTCATCGGATCGATAGAGGTGGTCTCGGTATCTATGGCTAACTCTTGCACATCGACAAGTTCTTTGAGCAATTCGGTAAATTTTTCCGGGGTATCAATCAGCCGATAGCCCTCACGGGTTACAGTCCGCTGCGGACTTAATTTATGGCTTAAGGAGTGAAATTCGAGTTCGGCAAAAAGCTCTTTTAAAGCTGAGCGATCCGGCTCCCGGCATAAAAGATCATCAAGACCGAGTCCTATTTCAATATCATCAGACAATGTCACCAGACGCCGGGAGAGTTCGGCATCATCTTTATGATGCAACATTTTTTCACGCCAACCTTTCTGCTTAATCTGTCCACTTTTTTGCAAAACAGTTTCCAGATCACCAAACTCAGTTAATAGTTTAAGTGCCGTTTTAGGCCCGACCCCCGGTACTCCGGGGATATTATCGGCACTGTCGCCGGCCAAAGCGAGAAGGTCAAGCAGGCGCTCACCGGTGACGCCATGACGTTCGGCCACGGCCTCAAGATCGTAACGTTTGTTTTTCATGGTATCAAACATGACGACCCCGTCACCGACCAGGCTCATGAGATCTTTGTCGCCGGAGATAATCATAACCTCATATCCGGCCTCTCGCCCGCGATGCGTCAACGTCGCGATAACGTCATCCGCTTCAAAACCCTCAACCCCGACTGCGGGCAAGCCAAAAGCCTCAAGCAATCGAGGAACAAAGGGAAATTGCGCCGCTAAATCCGGATCCATCGGCGGCCGCTGCGCTTTATATGCCGGAAAAACCTGGTGCCGCCAGGTTTTTCCCGGCAGATCAAGCGCCGCCGCCACATGCGTCGGTTGAAAATCATCAAGCACCTTCATCAACATCTGACAAAAACCAAAAAGCGCATTGGTCGGCTGCCCCGTCGTCGTCGTCAAGGGCCTGATCGCAT
>JAUVDU010000065.1 GCA_030595135.1 Deltaproteobacteria bacterium
GCACGCAGAGCTGGAAATCATTTTGGTTCTATAAAATTGATGGATTCTTAAAAAATTACGGGATGGCTAAGTAAAAATTTCGATAGACAAGGAGTCGTGATTTTTCAGGTGCGAGACTATACAAGTAGTATGTCGAGTGCCTGAAAAATCACAGTGACGCAGGATATCGGAACTTTTACGACGCCATTAATCTTTTTTCTTCTGGTATGAGCTTTGCAAAATACTAAATCAGGAGAGTTTGGAGGAGGAAAAAAATGCCTACCGGGATTCTCCCGGCCTTCGGGCCTTCAGTCGGCAATCCGGCAACGGATGTCAGCCGACAGCAGATAGTCACAGAAATTGATGCCGCAGCGACCGGGAAAGATCGGGCCGGACGTGAAGCGAAGCTGCAGAAAGCCTGTCAGGGTTTTGAAGCAATCATGATTAATGTGATTTTGCAGGAGATGCGGAAAAGTGTTCCCGATGATGGCCTTCTGCCGGCCAGCAATGCCTCGCGTACCTGGCAGCAGCTCTTTGACAACCAATTAGCCGAAACTCTCGCTTCGCGACAGGAGATGGGGGTGGCGAAAATGCTCTATCAGCAACTTCAAGATGTGGAGGTCGGAAAAAAATAAAAAAAAGAGCTAAAGTTTTATTTTGTATGGTCGATACTCATGTCGAATGGTTTTTCCGATGACTCCAGCGAGGTGTGGATATGAGTATTAGTAATGTAGGTACAGCCCAATACAGTGATGCTATAAAGGTTCTTGATACGACTCGGAAAGGTGAGTCGGCGAGAAAAGGAGAGGCCGCTGCTGATGCCGACCGAAACCGAGGCGACCAGGTAACGATCTCCTCCCGAGGCAATGATTTGGGGCGGTTGGCTGAGTTAGCCAAGGCCGCACCTGAAATTCGCAGTGAACGGGTGGCGGAACTTAAAAGCGCTCTTGAAGATGGTTCGCTCAAAGTTGACAGTCGTGAACTGGCCGCGAAGATGTTTAAGGAGATGTCTCTCGAGTCTCTGTTTTAAAGATAGATCTATTGACATAGATGTGCCTGAATGTCGCACATTACCTTTTCGCAGGCCCGGGATTGTCGCAATCTTGGGCCTTTTTATTTGGTTGATTGGTGTTGTTGAAAATACAAAATTTGAGGAATAATTATGTTGCAACACTATCACAGTTTAACCCGGTTGCTGGAAAAAGAGATTGTAACTCTTGGCCATGTAGCGGATTTTTATCAGCTGCTTGACGAAAGTTTGGGCTCCGGCCGATTGCCGGCTTTGCCCGAGCTTTTTGCCGGTGGGGCTCGTTCCTGTGATGACTTGGCAAAAATTGCCGAGGAAAAACGACAACTGTTGGCCGAGATCGGGGTTAGCTCTTTACGTCAGCTTCTGAGTATCGAGTCTCCGGCAAAAATTCGTCGTTTGGTTGGTTTGCGTGGTCATGAAGTGACGTCATTACGGCGTAAAATAGAAGAGAGCGGGAGGTCAATTGGTCAATCGTTGCAAGCTCTACAGGTTGTTAACCAAAGATTTTGCGATTTTTTTCAACAGCTTTGTCCCGCCGCTATCAGCTATCAGGGAAAAGGGGCGATGGCTGATAACGTGATGTCGTTTAGTGGTATTGCTCTCGACGGAGTGGTTTAATAATCGCCACAAGTAATTTTGTAATTTAATGAGGCCACGAGGCCTTGGAGATAATAAAATGGTAGTCGGTCTTTCCAATGCTTTGAATACCGCCAGGGTCGGAATGATGGCGAATATGACCGAGATTGATATCATTGGGCATAATATTGCCAATGCCAACAATCCCGCTTATCGGCGTCAGGTCGGCTATCTTGAGACCACTAATCCGATTCCCAGTGCTCTCGGTCCCCGGGGTACTGGAGTTCAGGTTAGTCGAATTGAATCTCTCTACGACCGTTTTCTTTTCCGCCAAGTCAATTACGAGGAATCGAATCAGGGAATGTGGGAGTCGTTGGCCGGTGGTCTCGATAGCGTTGAGCGGGTTTTCAATGATCTTGATGATAATGGGCTGTCAGCTCAGCTGGCGGAGTTCTGGGGGGCTTGGGAAGATCTTGCCAATCAGCCGGAAGGCGGCATTGAACGGGCGACCCTGGTCGGTAAGAGTCGGGTGTTGGCGGCAACCCTCAATTCTATGGGTGATGATCTCAATTTTCAACGCCAGGTTCTCAATGATTATATTGATAAAGGGATCGCAGATATCAATCAATTGGCTGATAGTCTGGGGGCCATGAACCAGGCCATTTTGGAGTCGGAGGTCAATGGCGGTCAGAATAATGATCTGCGTGATAAGCAGTTGGCCCTACTCTCAGATCTTTCAAGTCTGGTTGATATCGACTATAATGAAGATGAAACCGGGCAGCTCAATATCATGCTTCAGGGCGGCAAACCCTTGGTTTTGGGTAGTCAGGTTTTTAATCTTGGCAGCCGGATGGATGATCAAGGTGATGTGCATGCCTATTTCGGCGCTGAAGGGATTCCGATAGATGACCTTATTGGTAGTGGAAAGATGAAGGGCTGGCTTGATGCTCGTGCTGAGCTTATAGGAGCTCAAGATGATTTTAACCGGATGAGCAGCGCCTTGATTTTTGAGATAAATCAGGCCCATTTTCAGGGTTATAACCTTGACGGTGAAACCGGCTTAACTTTTTTTGATCATCGTATCGGTTTGGCTGAGGGAATGGAAAACAGTGGTGATGCGACGATCTCTTTTTATGCTGATTCGACCAGCGCCGGGGCTCCCGAAGGGATAGCTTGGGCGACGCTGGCCAATGCGGATGATTTTGAGATCAGATTTACCGGAGATCATGTCGATGGGAGTGGGATTAAAGATTTTGTGATTGTTAATACTACAACCGGGGTTGAACTTGATGCGGCCTCGTATGCGATTGATGATAGCGATGCAACCGACGGAAAATTGATTATCAGTTTCAATGATACAACTGATTCCACTTTAGCTCCAGACAAGGGGTACCATCTCGAACTTGATTTTGCTTCCGGTACCGCACCCCGGACAGGCGATACATTTAATCTCTCTTTTGGGGCGCATGCGGCGCGAACCGTGGTGGTTAATCAGGATTTGGATAATCCCGATAAAATCGCGATCTCCGATAACTATTTCGAGGTTCCCGGTAATAATAAAATAGCTCTCGAAATTGCCCAGCTCCAGCATAAACAGGTGGTCAACGGACGTTATACTTATAGCGAATTCTACACATCTCTGATTAGTCAAGTAGGTTCGGCTTCGTATACGGCACAGTCGCGTCAGAGTCAGTCGATGATGGTCTTAGAGCAGCTCAATATTCGCGAAGAGTCGGTCTCCGGGGTCTCGATTGATGAGGAGATGACCAACCTGATCAAATTTCAACAAGCTTATCAAGCAACCGCCCGAATGGTGACGACGATCGATGAGTTAATGCAAATTCTCAACGACATGATTTAATGTGGAGGTTTTCACATGATACGGACAACTAAAAATCACTTTTACATGAGTGTTGACAGCAACCTGTCTAGGTTGGCTGAAGAGCGTAATCGTTATCTGCAGCAGATTTCAACGGGTAAGAATTTCAGTCGAATCTCAGAGGCTCCGGTCAGTGCGACGGCGGTTTTGACCTATAAATCCGAGGATGTCAAGATTAGTCAATTGGGTCGCAATATGGTTCAGGGCGATAATCAGCTGGCCGTGGCCGGCACCGTGTCCGATCAAGCCCATTCCGTACTTTTTGATGCCAAAGGGGTGATGACGGCATGGCCCAGTACCCAAGATAGCGCCATGCAGCAAACTATGATTCAGGAGATCCGCCAATTTGAGGATCGTCTTTATGGTTTGGCTAATACGATCAATAATGGTGGTTCCCTCTTTTCCGGTTACCAGCGGCGAGAGATTGAGACCTACTCTAAAATCTCGACTACAAATTTTCATGTAGGAGCTGTTTATAACGGTGATGGCGGCAATATCTCGATGGAGGTCGGGATTTTGCAAACCTTGCAGCTCAATGTTGTGGGTGGCGGGTCTACCCTGGACGGGCGTAAAATTGAAGGTTTTTTCAGTAAAGAGAAGAGCCAGGACGGTGACTCTCGCGATATTTTTGAACTCTTTTCCCGGATGATTGCCGGGATGGAAGATGGCAGCAATGCGCTTTCTCGTACTTCAACCAAACATCCGGTGCCGATGGTGCGTAACTTGGCCGCTGGAGAATTGGTTTTTGTCGCTGATGATGGTAGTGAAACCGCAATTCCAGCTTCATACGTTGGTGGTGCCACCAGCTCTGAATGCATTGCCAATAATGCTGGGAATATTAATGATGTTGCCGCAGCTTCCGGCGTGACCGCGCTGTTGCGGGCGGAAGTTTCGGGAGTTGCGGTGCCTGATTTTTCTGTCGTCAGTACGACGCTGGCCGCCGGTGATTTGGAAATTAACGGTGTCGAAATTGGGGCCGTCGATTTTGTGGCCGTTCCGGCGGAAACCAGTGAGGTTGCGTCTAACGCAGCATTAAGCAACATCAGGGCGCTGGCCTCGGCGATCAATCGTGAGAGTGACGAAACCGGAGTCTGGGCAACGTATGAACCCGAGAACGATGATTCACACCCTTATAATTACAGCCTGGTTTTGACCAGCACCGAAGCCGATGGTCAGGCGATTAGCATAGATGTAACTTCTGCGGCTTATCTTCAGACCGGTCTGGGTACGGGGCCTGGTCCGAGTATTACCGACTATCATCCTGGTGTTAATGGTGACAGCAACAATTCGGCTGCCGCTGCTGGTACCAACGTGACGATTTATAATAGTAATAACGGGGCCGTAACCCTGGTTTCCGATGAAGAGTTTGTTTTGCGGGAAAGTAGTGCCGGAATCTTGCAGGAAACCTTGGGACTTTCGGTTAATGAGGGGCTAAATAGTCATAAAAGTGAAGATATACTCGATCAGCAGGTTTCACAGCTTAAAGCGTATCTCACTCATTTCACTGCAGAGCGGGCTTCAATTGCGGCCCGTCGCAATCATATTGAAGCCAGCCAGGAAAGTCTTGATGTTCGCTCGCAAAATTTAAAAGATGCGATTGACAGTTTGGAGAGCGTCAATATGGAAGAGGCGATCATGAAATACTATGCGGCTCAGAACCACTACGAAGCAACTCTGGCTTCAAGCAGTAGAATTATGACAAGCTCGATCCTTGATTATTTACGTTAATACATTTTAAGCCGTCATTCCGGCGAAAGCCGGAATCCAGTTTTTAACATTTAATTACACTCTTTCAAACTTTTTTACATTTACAATCAAATTTTTACTAAAGTTTTTGTTTTACTGGTCGAAAAGAGAGTTAATGAAAGACAAAACACAACAGATAATAAACTGATCTTTGGCAATGAACCATAATTAATTAAAAAAAGGGGGGGGGGATAAAAGAGGTTTTGGTAAAGCAGTAAAAGTGGTAGAAGTAGCTAATCAAAATAAATTTTGTAAACTAACGATTGACCTCGGCAAGAATTGTTGAGGAAAAAACCTAGAAAAGGGAGAAACAAAATGGCAGATATCTCATTGACCGCGGGAATGCGGCAGAATCTTTACAGTATGCAGAATACGGCAAAATTGATGGATCGTACCGCTGATCGTTTAAGTTCCGGTTTTAAAGTTAAAACCGCCCTGGATGATCCGATTAACTACTTTGCCGCCGAAGGCCATCGCCAACGGGCTGGTGACTTGGCTGGTCGTAAAGACGAGATGGGTGAAGCGATTCAGTTGGTTAAAGCTGGTAATAATGGTATTGAAGCGGTTACTGATCTGGTCGCATCGGCCAAATCTTTGGCCCAGTCGGCTCTTTCCGCTGAAACAACGATTGAATCTATGGCGCTAGAGACTCAATTTAATGACGTTATGACTCAGATCGATGAGCTTGCCGGTGATTCAGGTTACAAAGGTGTTAATCTGCTTGACGGGGATGATGATACGTTGAAAGTTTCCTTTGATGAGAAGGGTGACTCCTCGGTTACTTTGGAGGGGTTTGACGGCTCTCATACTGGACTTGGGATGGTGACTGTTACCACGAATGATTGGGCTGATGATGGTCCTGCTACATCGGCTATCAACATGTCGATTGATAAGTTAGATAGTGCGAGAACAACCTTACGTTCCGAAGCCAAGACTTTGGCAAATAACCTTTCGACCATTACGATTCGGCAGGATTTTACCTCCAACATGATCAATACTCTCAATGACGGCGCCGATGATCTGACGCTTGCCGACATGAATGAAGAGGGGGCGAATATGTTGATGTTGCAGACTCGTCAGGGTCTGGGAACTTCATCTTTGAGTATGGCATCTCAAGCAGCTCAGTCGGTACTGCGACTCTTCTAGAGGCCAAAACAGTGAAATTGTTTAGCTGATAGAGCACCAAAGGGAAGAGATTCTCTTTGGTGCAGTCGCACGTATGATGGAGGTAGTTATGAACAGTAGTCAAATTGCCCTGAATTTTGGAGGGAGCCAAGAGGGATTGCGGCGCTTGTCGTCGCCCGGCTTGTCTCGGGCTCCGGGGGCGGGAAAAGCCGAAAAGGTTTCTACTGGTGCCATGCGTCCTGAAAGTTTATCTGGTTCGAATTCGGAACCGGGGGTTATTCTTGATCGGGGGCCGGTCGGCAGAGTGGCGACGGTTGAGTGGCAACAGAAAATAACGATCTCTCATAGTGTTGGGGTTGCCGACCGAGCTATGGGCGAGATTGATGAAAAGGTAAATGAAGCGAAATCCGACTTGATCGAAATGACCAAGATGTTTCCTCCGTACCCGCACGGTAGTGAAGAACGGGCTGAGCTTCTTAATAGTTACAGATCTCTTCGTTTACAGATAGATCAGCTCACGTTTCCTCCGGAAAGTGACTTGGCCTCCCAGATTTTGGGAGGGGCGGGGTCTGCGGATGACGCTGGTTTACCGGTTGAACTTCAGGGTTTTCAGGTTGATTCCGGCAAAGATGGTCTTGATCTGTTGGTTCCGTTGGTTCCGGTAAGCGAAATGGAAGATGCTGAGTTTATGCCTGTGATTGATGATCTTGATCGGGCTTCCGCTCTTCTTAATGAGCGGCGGATGAATTTGCATGATACTATTGCTGCAATGTTTAACGAAGACGGTGGTAGTGATGATGAAGCTCTTTATGTCAAATTAAGCCTGGAACTCAAAGAGCAACTGAGTGCCTTTGATGCAACTATGGGTCGTGAAAAAAACGGGCTTCATCATGATTTACCTCATCTGGATTGGGGTGAATAGATGGTTGATCGCGTATGGCGTTAAAAATTAGTTTACGTCCTCATGAGAGGATTGTGATTGCCGGAGCCGTGATTGCTAATGGCGAAAAACGCTCTGAGTTGGTTATTGAGAACCAGGTTCCTATTCTCAGGGAAAAAGATCTGTTGCGTGAAGAGGAGGCTGATACCCCTTGTCGGCGGATC
>JAUVDU010000352.1 GCA_030595135.1 Deltaproteobacteria bacterium
TATCAAAAAACAATCCTTAAGTCGAGATTTGGGCCAGAATCGGGAGGATGTAAACTGATTGTGCTTCGCACCAAAAACTGTAAATGTATGCGAATAGAAAATAAAAAGGGCTTGTAATTATTTTAAATTACAAGCCCTTTGAAGGTCTATGGTGCCGAAGGCCGGAATCGAACCGGCACGGGTGTTAACCCACTACCCCCTCAAGATAGCGTGTCTACCAGTTCCACCACTTCGGCATATAGTGGTCTCGTTTCAGCGAAACCGCCGGACTTCTAAACTAAATATTGAATCTTGTCAAGAGATTGTTGGTGGGGGCAGATGAAGAGTTCAGACACTTAGGTCGATGAGCAGTCCGGTACCGCTCATGATCTCTTTGACTAAACTTTCTATTTTGTCGGAAGAGTGGAAAAAGCGTTCGCTGAGTTGACGGCAGACCTGGCGATTGCTACGGCAGTCATAGGCTTTAAGGAGAAAGCCATCCGGCAGTTCCAATAGGGAGATATGAAGATTGTGTTCGTGAAGTTTGAGTCTTTTGCAAGTCTCTTTGAGGAGGGCAAGAATTTCTCGGTAGTTAGCTCGTGATTTCTTTCGTTCTGGTGAGGTTGGGAGTAACGGAGTGTATGGGTAGCGGCGATCTGGAGTTGGTCGGCGTTTTCTCAGGCTGAGTGCGGAGGCGTATTGTGAAGCAATGATTGCGGGAATGTCTCCCGGGGTTGGCGGCGCCTTGCTGGGTGGGTCATACATGATCTCCCTCCTCCTCCTTCTTCTAGCGGCGTAGCAGAATTAGTTCCTCTAGGGGTTTGCGACCTTTTTCTTGGTTTTTGTGGGGTTCTGCCGGATAACCTGTGGCGATGACGGCCATAAGTTCATAGCGGGGCGGCAACTCTAGAAGTTTACATACCTGTTCGCCATTTTTGAGGATTTCACCCAGCCAGACAGCTCCAAGCCCAAGGCTGTGCGCCATGAGTAACATATTCTGCAAGGCTGCGCCGATGCTCTGAATATCTTTTTCTCGGTGATAGAGCATATCTTTGTCAAGGAATACGTTGATTAAGACCGAAGCCTCTTCGATGACGCGATGATATTTGGTCAGGCTTGCAATTTTAGATTGTAGTTCCGGTTCTCTGATAACAGCGAAGCGCCAAGGCTGATTGTTGAGGCCCGAAGGAGCCCAGCGACCAGCTTCAAGGATGGCATCTATCTGATTTTCAGTGGGTTGCCGGTCAGAAAAATGGCGGACACTGCGTCTTTCGCAAATCAGTTGTTGCTGCTGGTTAAGCCAGTTCTTTTCAGTATTCATATAGGTATACTATCCTTCATCACTATTTCTGTCAAGTTTGATGGCGTCGTAAAAGCCATCCCGTGACTTTTTACGAAGGCATCAAGCTTGACATTCTTGGCGGATAGGCCTATTCATTAAAGAAAATAAGTACTATATTAAGGAGTGCATGTTGAAATCTTCCCTGCCGCCTTTGGCACATCGTTTGCGCCCGCAAAGTCTTAAAGAATTTGTCGGTCAGTGTCATTTGCTCAGTGACGACGGTTTTATAGCGCGGATGTTGAGTCAAGATCATCTTGATTCAATGATCTTTTGGGGTCCTCCGGGTTGCGGTAAGACGACCTTGGCAACTCTGTTGGCGGGTGCGGTTGAGGCCGATTTTTATAAACTTTCGGCGGTCACCGCCGGGGTTGCCGATATTCGTAAAATCGCCGGGATTGGTCGTGAGAATCAGCTTAAAGGACGACGCACGGTTCTTTTTCTTGATGAAATTCACCGTTTTAATAAGGCGCAGCAGGATTTCTTGCTGGCTCCGGTAGAAGAGGGCTGCCTGGTTTTACTCGGCGCAACCACCGAAAACCCCTCTTTTTCGATAATTACGCCTCTGCTCTCCCGGGCTCGGGTGGCGGTGCTTGAAGCTTTGACCGAGGTTGAGGTCAAGTCCCTTTTGGAAGTAGCGGTGTCTCGGCTGGCTCTTGATTATGGGCGCGAGTTCAACGTTGCTGCTGAAGTGTTGGCAGCGATTGCTGCATATGCTCAGGGAGATGCCCGCCGGGCTTTGAATCTGCTGGAGATGGCCTATATAAATCTGGTTTCTGAAGATTTTGTAGATGGGGCGGAGTTGACGCTTGCGGCCTTAGCCCCCTTGCTTTCAAATCGTGAATTGGCTTATGATCGGGATGGTGAAGAGCATTTTAACCAGATCTCGGCCTTTATTAAAAGTATGCGGGCCGGTGATCCTGACGCAACTCTCTATTGGTTGGGGCGGATGCTTAAATCAGGAGAAGAACCGCTCTATTGTGCCCGGCGCATGATTCGTTTTGCCAGTGAGGATATCGGTAATGCCGCACCCCAGGCCCTGCAACTGACTATCAATGCCCGTCAGGCGTATGAAACCCTGGGTTCGCCGGAAGGCGAGCTGGTCCTCTATCAGGCGGCGGTCTATCTGGCGACCGCCCCCAAAAGTGATGCCGTTTATCTGGCGATGAAAAGAGTGGCTAAAGAGATTAAAACTACCGGCAATCAGCCGGTTCCTTTGCAGGTTCGGAATGCGCCGACCGGTCTGATGAAAGAGCTTGGTTATGGTCGTGACTATGTTAATCCGCATCGAGATGTCATGAATCCGGGGTTGATTGAGGCTCTGCCGGAAAAGCTTTCCGAGTCATCTTTCTATCGGCCGACCGCAAATGGTTATGAGGCTACGATCAGACAGCGTCTGAGCGAAAGAGAGGGGTTGCGGCGGCAACAGTTCCAACAAACAGTTCGGAAACAGCGTTAGGAGGCTGCCCAAGAATGCTCTTTTTCCCCAGCTCAGCGCACTGCCAGTACTTCCTTCGGTCGTTATTTTTTGAAAATAATGCTCGGAATACTAAGTGTATGTTGCGCCCGCAGGAAGTGCCCTTGGGGGTATGCTTTATTTT